>CBKWHA010000096.1:0-17849 GCA_966674115.1 uncultured Chitinophagaceae bacterium | reverse complement strand
CTTTTGTCAATAGCAATAGAAAAAAAACTAATAAAATTTGTGAACGCATTTAATTGTTAGATCAAGATATTGTTGATAAAATAAAGAAAGACTGTCTGTAATCATTTATAACCTTATTATCAGCTACCATAGTTTTATACAAGTTCTGAATGAGCGCAAGCCCTTTTTATATGTTCTGAATCAATATTTTAATAACGGAACATAAAGAGGTGTAATACCGGCTGGCATTAAATTCCAGCCGGATCTTCTGTCTGTTCAGATAACAATAAAGTTTTGATGAAGATGAGTTACGCTATTATTATAAAGGTCTGAATTCAACATTGTCAGCAGAGATACCCGCAGTTCCCAGGTCAGCACCACCGCTGCGGATCACTAAGTATACAGTGCCTGCTGTAGAAAATTCAACTACACCTCCTCCATTACCGCCACAAGAGATCTCGGTCAACGGCCCATCGAACGGAGTTTTTCCACAACCGTTCCAAGTGTTCACGGCCAGACGCATGCCACCATCCTTGTAGTCCTGGCCTTGCTGAGGAACCTCTTTACCTACATATATTTCAAACCAGGTATCAGAAACACCACTGCCAGACACATTCATATTGACCTGGTACTTTTTGTTAGCTTCTACTTCTATGGCCTGGTATATTCCTGCATGGCCCCAACTGCCACCTTTCCACAAGGCTTTACCATCTGTAAAACTAACCGTAACTCCGGAAGATATGTTCAGTACAGTCCACTTGCTTTCATCCCCTGCATCAAATTTACCTCCCTGTACCAAGTTAGGCGGGAGGCCCATTTGCGCAGGAGTAACTTTTATTGTAATAATATTCGAAGCAGCCGTTTTTCCATTTGAAGGAACAATTGCCTTTACCTGAGCCTTTACATCAGCCGTTACCCCTATTGCCAAGCCAAGTTTATCAACCAGTACCGTATTCAATTCGCTATTTGAAAATGACTTGCTAACCATATTCTGTGTTATGGCTATTGAATCTGATTTATCACCGGAAGCGAGAATGAGGGTATACTTTATTAATGAATTTTTTTCGGTAGACAATGAAAAAGTAACTGCTTCGTTACCGGGATTAGATGCATCTAATACCACTTCATTTTTTGAGGCAGAAAGGACGCCGGTTTCCAACGGAAGAGGCTCAGGAGCTTTTAATTCCTTACTGCACGAGGCGAAAAAAATTAAAGATGCAATTATGGAAAAAGAAACTATATTGAAGTGCACCCTATGCATAGTTCTTTTGAAGCTCATGGTTAATGTGCTTGCGTTGTGCATTTGATTTATGATTTAATTGTTGTTAGATAGATTATTTGTACCCTGGATTTTGCTTTAGCTGCGGAGTCAGATTCATTACTGCCTGGCCAATAGGATAAATTTTAGTGTGATCATCAGCGTCAGGCTGTTTGTCCCACCAGGTTCCCGTATTGAATACGCCCCAGCGTATCATATCGGTACGGCGCCGTCCTTCCCCTAAAAATTCACGTCCCCACTCATCCAGCATTTCCTGGTCGGTCAACTGGCTGCCATCGGTTTTATACAGGCTTGGTGACCCTGCCGGGTAATTGCGTTTACGCACTTCATTTAATAGTACGGCGGCACCGGCTTTATCACCACCCCTGTACTTACATTCTGCCAAAGAATAGTACACTTCAGCCAACCGTATTTCGGCATAGGACGAAGCAATCGTATTCGGATCACCGGTTGGATAGATAGGATATTTTGCCATCCAAACGCCAGAGTTATCATCGGCATGATTCATATTAGACTCCTTATCTGCCAATACCTGTCCCGGAGGCAAATCTCTAAACCAGCCTACTTGATCTCTGGCAAAAATGGTATAGCCCCTGGCGCTTTTCACAAGTTTTGTTGAGTCACTGTAATAGGGCAAATAACCGTAGAGAAACATTCCCTCACGTTTGCTGTTACCTAAGTTTTTATATTTCTTCAGGCGCAGATCATCGGGATACTTTTGAAATTTCACAAATGGTTTACCCAGGGTGAACGTGTATTCTACACTATCAACGTCTCTTCCGGGTTGCAATGCAAACCGGGTATTCATACTGCCCCAATTTGTAAACCCAAATAAGTCTTGTGCATGGTGCGGCGCCATCGAAAAAAACATCTCGGCGCTGTATTGCCAATGCGTTTGTGCAAGGGTAGATGGAAAACCAAAAATAACTTCAGGAGACTGCGCATTGTTATAATCGAAAGGTGCATCCCACCTGCTTTCTAAAGCGTAGTTACCATATTTTCCGTTAATAATATCCTCGCAAATAGCGGCGCATTCGGCGTATTTATCTTGGCCGATATAAACTTTCGCATTTAAATACAAACGTGCCAATAAAGCTGCTGCACCACCCTTTGTCCATCTACCGATTGAATAGACACCAAGAGATTGCCTGGTGGGTAGTGCCGGAATGGCCTCGAGCAGCTCCTTTTCAATAAAATTGAAGGTTTCCTGCGGCGTGGACTGCGGAGGCATAGCAGTTTCACCTTTTATTTTAGTAACAAGGGGAATGTTACGGTATAGATCAAATGCCCTCAAATTAAACCAGGCTCTAAGCGTTCTTAATTCTGCAATAAAATCAGATTTATCAGCTTCTGTCAGATTAAACTTCGCAGGGTCAATAGCCTCGATATCCTGAAGTGAATTTGTTGCCAAACTGATCCCCATGTATAAAGCATTCCACATATCGCTCGTAAAATTATCCTGTACTGTCCAGGTATGATAATGTATGCGTTGATAGACACCTCCATCGAACCAGTCGCCTTCCCTGTTGGGGGTCATCAATTCATCGGTTGGCAATTCCTGCCCATAATATAATCCCCCTCCTTGTATTGACCAATAACCATGTTCAAAGGAGCGCAAAAAGTCCCTGATAACATCATCTTTGGTTTGCAGGAAATTTTGTGAGGTAATGCGATCATACAAAGTTTCATCCAACTTGGTACAACCAAAAGAAAATAATATAAGGAAACAGCCGATTGCTATTTTGTTTCTGTATCTATGAGTAAATGTCATTTTTTTTCAGATTAGTAGTTAAAATTTAAGTTGAAACCCTGCAATAATCTGTATAGTGGGAGGATAGTAGGATAAAGAAGCGTTGATACCTGGCGTTAGTCCGTTTACATTGATAGCTTCAGGGTCACCTGTGGTCCATTTAGTGAACGTGTACAAATTCCTTCCTGTTATATAAAATCTGCCGCCATCTATTTGTTTGATGGGAGATTTGAAATTGTAACCCAGTGTAACATTGTCGATCTTGACAAAATCTCCTTTTTCCAAAAAGTAATCTGAAAGGCTTGAATAAGTTTCAGGATTCGTAAGCACCGCATATTTACCATTGCCATATGCAGAGGCTAATACATTGGCGCCGCCCTGGGTAACCGGCGTGCCGGTATAAAAAGCTACTGTGTTAAACAGATCATAACCAAAAGCGCCTCTTAAGAACACACTCAGATCGACATTCTTATAGGTAAATGTATTTCCCAGACTTGCTGTGAATTTAGGCAGACCATTTCCTACAAATTGTTTGTCATCTGTAGTAGCCCTGTTTCCAGGAATGATCTTCCCATCTTTACTATAAACCAATAACCTTCCTGTAGCATCAATACCTGCGGAACGCAGCATATAGAAGCTGCCAATACGCTTTCCTTCCTGCAGCCGCTGCGCAGGACCGGGTGATCCCGGAGACGGCATCCAAACCATATCAGCATAATTTTGTCCGCGGTAGGTATTATTTGAAAAAGAAACAAACTCGTTACTATTGGTAGCACCAGCGAGAGAAATATTATAGGTAAAATATTTATTGCTGACAACAGAGCCGTTCAATTGAATTTCCAGGCCTGAATTTCTCATAGTTCCTACATTGGCATAGGTGCTTCCCTGAATATTAGGGGGCACAGGAACATTGTAGCTCCCTAATAAATCTTTATTTGTTCGAACATAATAGTTCAAACTTCCTGTGAGTTTGCTATTGAATAGTTCAAAGTCTAAACCGGCATTGAAGTTTTGTGCTTTTTCCCATCTTAAATCATAATTGGTATTCTGGCCGGGTCCCCACACCTGGTAATTAGTACCATTAAACAAATAATATCCTTCACCACGGTATGTGTCTAATGAAAGATAACTGTCAAAATCCTGGTTACCAGTTTCTCCATAGTCAGCACGGAGCTTCAGTTCATCAAGCCATGGCAAAGTGGGAAAAAATTGCTCTTTTGAAATTACCCAGCCGGCGGATGCAGCAGGGAAATAACCCCATTTATGATTAAATCCAAACTTTGAAGATCCTTCACGGCGAAGACTGGCAGATAAGTAAAACTTATTGGCAAAATCATAGTTCAGGCGCCCAAAAAAGGCAATCAATTTTGCATCGGTTTTATAAGAGCCAACACTTCTAAAGGTAAAATCACCTGAAGCGCCATTGGTTGGAATAGGAAGATTATAAACACCGGTTCCCAGGTTATTATAGGTCAATACATCTGATGGAAAATTTTGGTTACCGGCATCAAAACCTGAATAATTAGAATAATAGTAAGAATATCCACCCAGCAGTTTAAAGGAATGCTGTTTAACGTTTAATGAATAATTGCCAATCCAGTCAAAGCTTTTGTGATCGTCTTTTTTATATTTTCTTGAGGCAGAATTCCGGCCTGCATTTCCATTGATAGCACCTGTATAATAGGAAGGTGTAAACCAAAAATCAAACCAATCAGTTGTTTGCTCACCCAATGTAACCTGGGTAAAAAGGTTCTTCAGTATATTTAGCTTAAACGATGCGCTCCAGTCTAAATATTTGCCTTCCCCTCCATTTAATACCGTTTTCAGCTCCTCTACCGGGTTATAGGCGCCTACAAATCCTGTATTGATAAAATAATATTTCTTTGGATCGGTGGTATCCTTAACAGGCAGTGTTGGGTTTAAGGTAAGCCCCTGGCTAAAAGCGCTATGATTTGCATGATTAAAGCTGAGATACCTTGGTGCAATATTTACCGTTACTGAATACAAATTATTGGCTGAAGTGTGGTTTAAATTGAGCCGGCCTCCATATTCTGTTTTTGTTGAGCGCAGATCAAGTCCTGTGGCATCACGGTAGTCAAAAGAAACCATATAGTTCGTCTTTGCATTACCTCCGGAAAACTGTACAGTATGTTTGTGCTGAGAGCCATAGTCCCTTCTTACGACATCAAACCAATTCGTATTACCCCCGTAGTCCACGCCCCTGTTGTGTTCTAAAAACTGGTCACGGCTCAGCACTTTTATTTGATTGGTTGGCAAGTCGATACTGGCATATCCATCATAAAAAGCCTTGAACTGGCTGGTACCTTTTTTTGTAGTAATAATGATCACCCCATTACTACCACGGGTTCCGTAAATAGCAGAAGCAGCGCCTCCTTTCAGTACATCAATTGATTCAATATCATTTTGATTCAGGTTATCAATATTTCCACCGGGAACACCATTGATCACATATAAGGGTCCTAATCCGGCATTGCGTGAAGAAGCACCACGAAGCTGAATACTGGGAGAAGCATTGGGATCGGCCGGCGCCGTGTTGGTAACACTTAACCCCGCCACTTTTCCCCGTATAGAATTCAACGCTCCATTGCCTGCCACCTGGAGCAGATCTTTGGAAGAAAGGTGCGTTATGGCACTGCTAACTTCTTTTTTATCCAGTGTTCCATAACCAACCGCTACCACAGTTACTTCATCCATGGAAGCATTAGAGGGCTGAAGTGTAACGTTAATGATTCCTGCTTCATCACGGGAAGACGCGACAACGGCGCGCGTTATTTTAAATTCAGTACGTTGGTGCCCGACAAAAGTGATGATTAAAACATCGCCCGCAGAGGCATTGATGGAGAAGGAGCCGCTGGTGTCAGTAGCCACCGTAGTATTTGTATTTTTATTCGTGACATTGGCACCAACGAGGGGCTTACCGCTTCCATCTTTAACGACGCCACGAATAGGGGTTGGGGGCACGACATCCGGCTCCGGTGATTTTAGTTGTTGGTCAGTAGACACAGCAAGGCCAGGAATCTTCGTGATAAATATCGTCTTTTTTTTGATGTAATATCCCAAAGATTGACCGCGCAGCGCCTGGTCCAGGAAATCCTTCAGGGGGATATTTTTAACGTTCAGGCTAATTGGCTGTGTGCCATCTAAAGCACTGTAATCGAAAAAAACAACATATTCTGTTTGTTGTTTAATTACATGGAACACTTTCTCCAGCGACACATCCTTGCCCGAGAAAGTGACTGTTTGCGAGGTTCCTTTAGCAGAAACATGCAGAGCGGCAACCGTTAGCAAGATAAATGTTAGTTTCATCACTAATAAGGTTTTGGCAATACAACCCGAAACACCCCGGTAGGGGAGTTTACTACGAGCCATTTTTTTCATACTTTTACACTTGTTTGAGTGAAAGAATAAGCAGTCTGTGAGGACTTGTTTTTGTTCAAAAATTACCCAAACGCCAGCCGGAAATGTCGCGAGCATTTCCGGTTTTTGTTTGCGCAAATATTTTGCTCCTATATGTTCCACCGGGTCTCTTGTGAAACCGCTGGAGCAACATATCTCCTATATTTTGTTGAATGCTTGGTCCTCGATACTTGGTTAGGGGTTGATAATGGGAAGACACGATCAATGAAGGTTGTATCATGTCTTTAGGGTTGGTAATCTTAGGGAAGGACTATTAACTTTTTCCCTTCTATCCGAAAATGGATCCCTGTTTCCTTAAGTCCTTCCAATACTTCCGATAAATTAAGATCCCGCTGAATTTCACCACCAAACTTCTTTGGTTTGATCTCTCCCTGGTACTCAATATCAACATCATACCAGCGGGATAGTTGCCTCATCACCGTTTCTAAATCTGCATTCTTGAAATTAAACATACCGTTTTTCCAGGCCATCACTTCATCCACATCCACACTGCTGATCACCTTCACTTGTCCTTCCTTTGACAACTGTGATTGTTGACCAGGCTTTAACAGGCTATTGTTGTTGCCACTTACAAAGCGTACAGAACCTTCCAATAAGGTGGTCTTTACCGCCTTTTCCTCGTTATACGCCATGATATTGAAATGCGTACCCAATACCTGTACTTCTGCCCCATTCACACTGACAACAAAAGGCATGGCTTTATTCTTGGCTACTTCAAAATAGGCTTCACCACTGATCTCTACCCTCCTTTCCTTACCGGCAAAAGCTGTGGGAAAGCGAAGGGAGGAAGCGGCATTGAGCCATACCTGGCTGCCATCCGGTAATTCTACTTGATACTGCCCGCCTCTTGGTGTTGTAATTGTATTGTACACTACTTCTTTACTCGTACCAGCAGGATCATATGCCAGCTTTCCACCCAGCTTGATCACCTTAGTATTGCCTTGTTGAGCCAAAGCACCATTTTGTGCACTATCCAATACAATAGTAGAACCATCCGCCAGCGTCAAAATGGCTTTATCGCCTCCAGGCAGCACATCATTCTTATAACCATTACCCCTCACTTCAGTTTTTTTTGCAACTTCTCTTTGCTCCCCCTTGTTGAACCAGAAAAAAGTACCCAAAAGAAGCAGCCCAATCACAGAAGCGGCTGCAGCGATCCTTAGGAATGTCAAACGCCTTGGTCTTAATGGAACAACCCGGACATTATTTTTTTCGGTGGCAAGGATATTATAAATAATTTCCCTAGCACGTAAGGGATCAAGGTGAATATCGTTTTGATCTTGCAATAATGATCGTTCAACTTTATCTTTTAGGGTTTGATCATAAGCACCACTATTTACCATGCGCATCAATTCCTGATAATCTTCAGGAGTTATCTTGTTTGTCAGATAGCCCTCTAATAATTCATTAAAACGTTGCTCTTCTACCATGTGATGCTATTTGATGCTTACTCAAACCGAAAAGAAAATATATCCTTTTTAATAAAGACAACTGTAGAAAACGGAAGGAGTAGTCAAGTGAAAAAAATATTTTTAATCAAACCTTTGATAACTTCATGATTATCAATAAGAGGGCAATTGAAGTACTGCAATGTAAATGATGGGACAAATAAATACGGATAGCCTGTAATGCTTTGGCCATATGGGTTTTAACTGTAAGCCTGGAAATTTGCATCCGCTCCGCAATAGCCTCATGGGTGAGTCCTTCTACTTTGGCTAGATGATACACTTGTTTTTGCTGCGGTGGCAGTAAGTTCACTGCCTCTTGCAAGATTTTCTGGTATTGGCGATCCCGAAGCAGATTTTCTGTATGGTCGTCTATCTCTGAAAAGTTGCGTGCTATTTCTTTTTGGACCGAAACTTCGTATGCAGCCTTTTTTATTCTATTAAAGATGATGTTCCTGGCCGTAATAAACAGGTAAGCGTCAAAACGCTCAACAGAGGCCATCTCCTCTCTTTTCAGCCATATTTTCAGAAACACATCCTGCACAACCTCCTCTGCCAGTTCATGTGATTTCAAAAACTTTAATGCAGTCCCATACACCTTACCCTGGTAATAATCAAACAGTTGTGCAAAAGCATACTCACTGCCCGTGGCTAGCAGTTGCAACACTTTTTTTTCTTCAAATAAATTTTGGTCTGACATCAATGTGGCAATAACAATCGTGCTAAAATAGAAAGATATTGTAAAGCTAAAAATTTCACCATCAACCTAAAGAATGTTTCTTTCTACCGCAGGGATAGCCTGCTGGAATTCTTTTTCAAATTTCTTTAGAATTTCACTGAGCTCTTCCACTAAATCTGTTAAACAGCAAGGCTTTTGTATAAAAGCCAGGGCCCCCTCTCTGTATGCCGACATTACATAATGAAGCATGAGGGAAGTACTCCATATGACTACGGGTATATTTTTATGATCAGGATGACTTTTGATTTGCCTCAGGAGATCTAAACCACTCCTTTTCGGTAAATGAAGTTCTATAAAGATCAATGATGGATTACTGTCATGAATGGCTTCCAATAGATGATCTGTATTTCGTTTACAGCTCAAAGAAATGTTGTCAGACAATACTGCCAAAGCCTTGCCCAGAAACAAACAATCATCCTCATCATCATCAATCAAAAGGAAGGTTTTCGTATGATTAAAAGCTGGTTTCATATGTTTGGCTTTTAATGTTGGCTAATATCCAAGAGCTATAGAATAGCATCTTGTAGTCTATTTAAAAGCAATCTATTAAACAATAAACAACAAGACATAGCAATCCTGTACTAAATATTTTTAATAAAGAAGAACTGGATAAAAAACACACAAACCAATAGTAATCAATAACAATCACCAAACAACAATTCATAACTCCATACAAGACTTTAGAATTTGTATCTCCTTCTTTCAAAATTGTTTCAAAAACAGCTCTACAATAGTTAGGAATGAATCTGCAGCTAAACAATTACATGATGACTGCATTCATGATTTTAGTTATTGTTTGAAAATGGCCCACTGTAGAAACAGCGGGCCTTAACGATTGCTTGCCGTAAAACTTCCTGATTTTAATTCCGGATATGATGCTGTTACTTGGCAATTATAATTGTAAAGCAGCCTTGATTCTGGTGCATTTCATGTGTTTCATTGATATGCCTTTTGCTGATCTAAGTTGTATTTTGGAAATAGCTTTTTTGGGGAAAAATACATCTGTCATAACGGTCAGACCATCGTCTGCAAACAATTCCACCGAAGCAGCATCGGCAATCAGCGTGAGTTTGATCGAAGTACCAACAGCTATACGAGGCGCCGTATGCCTTTTTGCAAAGCCAGGTTCGAAATCTGTCTTGCCTGATTGTGTACGGTCGATATAATATTGGTTATTTGTTTGATCATAACCAATAACCAGTTTATCACCAGTTTCATTGGAAAGGACAATTGAAAAATCATCCCTGGGCACATCTGTTATATCTAGACGGAACGCCCCTGCTAATGTTCCTTTTTTAGCGCTTATGTCATAACTACCCTTAGCTTTGATCTTCTGAAGTGGTATCCTATCAGTCAGAAGCTGATCAAAAGCTTTAACAGGATAAGAAGCCAAAAACATTTTATTGTTTACTGTTTTGATCGTCAATTCCCGAGGCAGGATTGTAGCACCTCTCCAGTTGTTCGTAGGTACAACTTGCGCATACTGCCAGTTGCTCATCCATCCCATCAAAATGGCTTTTTTACCCATATTAGCAAAAGTTACCCCGGCATAATTATCGGTGCCGTAATCCATCCAACGTGTTTCCTCATCAATGGGCGTAAATTGGTTCCCATCAAAATCACCCAGGAAATATTGCGTAGCCGAACCCCCATTGGGACCTCCGGGATTCATACTAACCAACAATACCCACAACTGCTTACCATTATGTTCCAAGGGAAACAGGTCAGGACATTCCCAAACGCCTCCATGAGCACCAGTCTCTTGTCCAAAAGCACTTTCCTTGTTCCATGTTTTCAGGTCAGGCGATGAGTAGAAAGTCACACAATCCTTTGTAGCCAATGCCATCACCCATTTCTTTTGTGGTTCGTACCAAAATACCTTGGGGTCGCGAAAATCTTTTATCCCCGGATTTTTAATCACCGGGTTACCCTCGTACTTTTTCCAGGTTTTTCCTTCATCAAGGCTATACGCTATACTCTGGTTCTGAAAATCATTTCTGCCCGATTTTTCCCCAGCCATGTCGTGCTGGGTAAATATAGCTACCAGCGGTGTCTCTCCATTTTTGGCGAACCCGGAGGTATTGTTCACATCTGCAACCGCCCCGCCGGAGAATATGGCGCCATATTCATCAGGAGCAATAGCCGGATCCAGTTCTTGCCAATGAATAAGATCCTTACTTACGGCATGTCCCCAATGCATTTTTGCAAAATCAGGTGTGGTGGCGAAAGGTGTATGTTGAAAAAATAAATGATACACGCCGTTATAATAAACCATGCCATTGGGATCATTCATCCAGTTTTTCTTTGGAGAAAAATGAAACTGCGGCCGGTGCTGTTCTGTTTTGTAATCCTGGCTATTACCGTTCAATAATCCGGCAATGAACAAAGCCGATAAAACAAGTTTTTTCATTGTCCAATAATTTTAATAGTTGAATAATTTCAGATCTTTAAATTCAATAGTGCCTTTGGCAGAAAACAACCCCCAGTAGTTATTAGGTAAGCTGTAGATCCTGGCACTAAGGGCAACCTGGTCATCCAGGTAAACCACACAAACGGTATTATCAATAATTACTTTCAATTGGCACTCCTTACCTGGTTCGATTTTTATAGGTACATAGCTTTCAGTTACCTGACCGGTTCCGGACAACCTGACCACAGAACCTTTATCTTCCGCTTCGGTTATACGTACCTGGTAAGCATTATGATCTGCTGTTGTTTGAGCACCAAACACAAAACCAAACGCACTGCCTGATTGTATTCCTGTTACTGTTGCTGTAATTTTTTTCTGCCCAGAGATCCGGTCAAATAAAATGCTTGAAGATTCTTTCAAAGAATAGCTGCTTCCAGTTTGAGAAACATCACCTGTACTTCCACTTTTGCTAATTGTTTTCTCTTTATTGAACAACGCTTCTACAGCACTAGGCACCTGAGCGGCTATAGTTCCATCCGTTTGCTGTTTCAGTTGGTGTACCACCAGGTTGCCAGCCCACTCCTTATTACCGTTATCGCTTTTGTTGCCTTTAGTGGCAGTCCAGCCGAAAGCATACCGGTTTGTACCATCAGAAGCTGTTTTAGCCGCATAGAAATATTCCCCGTCTATAACGTCGTGGGCAGGTTTGGTCCATGGCCCGGCTGAGGTCGGTGCAATACGGTAATGTGTAGTCTTTTCCCGGTTGTTTTCTGAAAAGAACAGGTACCATTGATTACCCCATTTGAATACGTCTGCACACTCCAGCATAAAATAGGCATCGTTATCAGTAGTATACAAGGGATCTTTCAATTGCCAGTTGTCAGCAGCAGGATCAGTTGAAGTGAACAGTGCCACCACTGCTTTGTTTCCCGTGCGCGTGCTCACCAGCATCCAGTACTCTTTTTGTTCTTCATTGAAAAAAACCTGGGGATCCCTGAATTCATTGCGGTCGTATCCTGTGGGTGCGGTCATATTAAAACCTGGTTTCTTTGTCCAGGTCTTGAGGTCTTTACTGGTAGCATACATAATGCCTTCTTTGGGCTTGCTGCTTGCGGGAAACAGGTAGTTGTGCCCCGTATAATAGCAATAATATGTGTCCCCGACCTTTACAACAGAACCCGTACCTATAGCCAGGTCCTGGTCTTCCTTATCGGCATAATTTACCATCAAGCCTTCATAATTGTAATCCACCATATTACTGGTTACAAACTTGTGTATAGGATGAAAACCAGGCTTTCCATCGCGGGCATCGTGCAAAAAGAATACATGGAACTTGCCATTATCATAATAGGGCATGGCATCTCCAACCCAACCTGCAGCATAATAAGAAACCCCATTCGTTTCCATCCATTTTGATGGAGGTATTGGGAATATAGAAATGTTATTTCCTGCAGCAGGTGGTTGCGGTTCTTCTTGCCCTGAACTTTTTTTCGAGCAACTGCAAATCATAACAGCGCATGAAATCCAACTATATAATAGTGTTTTAAGAACTACCATGGGTTTTTTATTTACGCAGATGAATATCAATCTCTGCCAGGGGTTTATAGAAAGGTTCCAATGAGACATTAGAATAAAAATCTCATTGGAACCAAATGCTATTCTATTTAGACAGATACTTAATGGTATTCTTTGTCAATCTTTCAACATTCGCTTTAAACGTATTGTTACCCGGCGTTCCAGTAGCAGGATCGGGTTCTGTGTACCAGTCGTATGAACCAAACAGAATAGCAATAGCAGGTCCGTTGGCGGCAGTGCGCTGCCATTCGGCCATGCCGATATGGGCATCACGAGCATCGTTCCACTCCGGTCCTGCCAGATCAATGCCTCCGGTCTGGTTTCTCCATCCTGCCGCATCGCCATAACCGCCCCATTCATTCACTTTATACCAGGCACAATGATTCAGGCGGTAAGTTTTCTTAGCCAGCAAATAAGCTGTAGCAAACGGTTTATCAGAAGTGAGCGTCAACCCTTCAAAAGCAGGATGGTTTTCGCGTCCTTTGAAAGACATGCCCCAATCCCAGTTATTTTCCATCCAGGGGGTGTTGTCGCCAAATACATTGTTCGGGTTTTTACCGGCCGGAACAATGCCCAGCGCTTCCAGATACAGGCCAGCATAAGTGGTGAGCAGCAAAGCACCACCATTGCTTCTGAAGTTTTTCAATTTGCCAATAACAGCCGCATCATAGGCAATAGCAGGTAGACTTTGCGTTGCGTCCTCGTGCCACCAGATCACTTTTACATTATCCAGATCAGCAGTACCGTTTTTAATGGCGTCAAAAGAAACATATTCCACATTGGGGAAGTTGGCAAATAACCAGTTAGAGGCTTCTTTTTCATCATTATTGGTAATGGCGTCGCGGTTGGGATAGGTTCCCAGGAAAACAACTTTTGCCACCGCAGACTGGTTTTGAACAGTAACGGTATAAGCCACTGTTGCAGATCCGCTCTTCACCGTATACACCACAGGATTGGTGAAATCGGTTACCGCTCCGGAAGCAGGACTAACAGTTGCGCCAGCTTCCAGTTTGATCTCTGGTGCCAGTTTGGTGATATCTACTGCATCAGGCACGATCACATTGATCGTCCTGGTAGCCTCATTGATGTCTGCCTGCACACCACCGGCCTTAAATTCAAGAACAGCTTTTTTCTCGGTTGCTGTTACGGTATAATCGCTGAAGATATTGCCATTGCTAACACGGTACTTCACTGCCGAACGCAGGTTCACTGCTGCACCGGAAGCTGGCTCTACAGTGGCTCCTGAAGGGATCTCAATCACCGGCTTCACGGCTGTAAAATCAGTTCCAAACGGCAATTCAAGTTGTATAGCACCAGACTGATCATCAATAACACCGCTAACAGAATTAGCTGTAAAAGCTGCAATTTTTACGGATGCATCCAGATCTAGTTCGGGTCCGCGGTATTCATCTTTTGTACAAGACCATAACAGGATCATCAGTGCAGAAAGCCAGGTACATAGCTTTCTGCTTTTTATATGGCAAGATGTAGTATTCATTTGCGTATGTTTTAAATTTTTAAAGGGAATCTTAATAACCAGGGTTTTGTTGGTACAATTGTTTACTGAAGAAGATTTGATTCTGCGGAATAGGCAGGTATTCATGTTTGCCTTTGGTAAACTGTGCGCTCTTCAAAAAGTCACGTCTCGTTTTTTCCTTGTTGAAATAGGCATTCAGCACTTGGTCTGCTATACCCCAACGCACCAGGTCGAAGAAGCGGCTGTTTTCCATGGCAAACTCCAGGCGGCGCTCCCAGCGCAAGGCTTGTCTTGCATTCTCCTTGTTCCAGACAATATTGACACCTGGCTGGTAGGTTTCCACCTTATACTTTGCCTGCAACTGGCCATCCTTTTTTCTCAATTTGCCGGTGCTATTTTGGGCCCTTTCTCTTAAGGTATTGATCAACGGTAGCGCTTCATTTTCCCGCCCTAATTCGATCAACGCTTCTGCTTTGAACAACATTACATCAGCAAAACGGATGATGATCCTGTTCTTGCTGTTGCCATAGAAAGGATCAATGTTTACAAATCCTTCCCAATCAGGAGAAACATTCTCTTTCAGTGAGGCATATACGCTATAAATGCCTGGGCTTCTGTTCCAGTTCTCTTCATACAACTTGTCTGGTTCGTACTTCCAGGAGTGGCCAGGAATGGCTACTGTATGATCCAGCCTTGGATCCACAAAGTCTGCATCCAGGTTTACGTTGACATCGTTATAGGTATCAAACAGAGGCAACCCATTGTTATCTGTATGAAAAGCGTTCACCAGGTTCTGGCTGGGCTTGTTGAAATCGCAGCAACCCAATCCTTGCGGAACACTCAGCACATCACCAAAATTCACCCGCCCTTTCAAGGTGTTATCATTTACAGAATACTGTACGGAAAACACAGATTCGGGACCGTTTTCAAAAGAACCGGGCAGGAATGGATTGGCAAAATCAGGCTCCAGGTGATAAGGAGAATTCAGCACCTGGTCAGCAGCGGCAATTACAGCCTGCAGTTTTTCCGGGTCTATGCTGGTTACATTGTGGTTCTCATCTTGTTTGTATGCCTGGTACAATCTTGTTTTGGCCAAATAAGAATAAGCGGCAAACTTATCGGCACGGCCAACCTGGGTTTGCTTTTCAGGCAGGTTTGCTGCTGCAAACTCAAAGTCTTCCGCAATTTTATCCCACAATTGATCATCAGTCAGTTCTACGTTAGAGATCTTGCTGTAATCATCCTTTGGCGTTTTTTCATCCAGGAAAGGAATGTGTTTGAAAAGTATTTTCAACTGGAAATACCAATGGCCTCTGAGAAACCGCATCTCGGCCTGGCGCACTTTCTTTTGTGCATAATCTCCTTCAGCAATGGGCTCGATAGCATTCAATGCATCATTAGCACGGGCTACACCTACATACAGGTTATACCAAAGTGCATCCACCGGACCGAAATCAGTTCGGGTATTGTAAAACGTTTGGATGAAATGAAAATCCTGGATGTCGTTCTCGTCGCGACCACCTTTGTATTGGTCGTCTGACCGTCCGTTGCCATAAGGCCAAAGGCTGTAAGGCACATCATAGTGGTCATTACCCAATTGCGAATAGGCGGCAATTACAAATTTCTCTGCGCCTTCTGGTGTAAATACCTGGCTGGGACTTAACACACCTTTGGGTGCAACGTCCAGCTCCCTGGTGCAACTGCCTAAAGCAATGGCAGCAATAAATAATGAAGAAAATATAGAGCGTTTCATTTTTAATTTCTTTTAAAATTTCAGGGAAAGTTGATTAAAGTGAAAGGTTGATACCTGCAGTAAATACTCGTGGATTGGGATAACCATAAGCAGGACTTTCAGGATCGGCACCTGTAAAGGATTTGCTTTTCATAATGAGCAACAGGTTATCACCGCCTATGTATGCCCGCAGGTTTTGGATCTTCACCTTTTGCAACAACGCCTTAGAAAAACTATAACCCAGTTGTGCATTTCTTAATTTGAGGTAAGACCCATTTTCTATAAAGTAGGTGGAGAACCTGCTTTCCCTGTTCTCATCGCTGTAAGCCAGCATGGGAATATCAGAATTAGGGTTGTTAACCGGGTGGTAAGCATCCAGCAAACGAACACCTTTGTTAGAACCTGTCTCCTGAATGCTCCAGAAGTCAGTAGAGAATTTCTGGTCATTCACCACATCTATTCCTTGTATACCTTGAAGGAATACACTGAGGTCAAAATTCTTGTATTCAATACCCAGGTTGAATCCATAAGTAAAATCCGGATGAGGACTACCGATCCATGTTCTGTCCTGTGCGCCATTATCTACTTCACCATTTCCATCCAGATCTCTGTAGCGGATACGTCCAACACCTTTTCCGGGTTGAATGGCATGCTCGTCCACTTCTCTTTGTGAGCGGAACAAACCATCTGCTATATATCCATAATAAGAACCGAGTGGACGGCCAAGGATGTTGTCTTCTAAGCCATTACCACCATAACTATTCACAACCGATTCCGGTAGTTTGGTGATCTTGTTTCGATAGGTGGCAAAGTTTGCAGTGGCAGAGTAGTTCAGGTCTTTACCAGCCTTACCATTATAGGTGGCAGTAAACTCAAAACCCTTGTTTTCCATAGAAGCGCCATTTACAAATTTTGCACCACCTTCACCCAATACTGCGATATAAGGAGGATCTATCAAGATATCATCAGTGGGTTGGATAAAGTATTCTGCGCGACCGGTAATAGTATTGTTCAACAGGCCAAAATCCAAGCCCATGTTGTGCATGGTACTGGCTTCCCAGCGCAGGTCATCATTACCACGGCGGATTTTCCTGTATCCAGACGGAAGAATACCTGTTCCCACACCATTAATATCGTAAGCAGTACCTCTTGAGATGTTCCATGTAGGGTCACCGCCTGCATAATCGGTCAGATAAACACTAAAAGTGGCGTCGTTATTTATTTCCTGGTTTCCGGTCATGCCCCATCCATAACGCAGTTTAAGATCGCTTACAATATCAGAGATGCTGTTCTTTATAAATCCTTCCTCACTCAGGCGCCATCCCAATGAAAATGCCGGATAAGTACCGAAGCGATTGTTACTTCCAAAGCGGCTCGATCCATCACGACGTATGGTGAATGACGCCAGGTAGCGGTTATCAAATGAATAATTAGCTTTTCCAAAATAGGAGAACAAGGCATACTCATTGGCACCGCCACCATTATCTTTCTTGCTGGTACCTGCATCCATATAAGTATACTCCGGATCTTCTATATCAAAACCTTCACGGCTTGCCCAGAAGTTCGTTTCATTGTGACGGAAAAACTCCGTACCCACTAATACGTCTGCTTTGTGTTTGCCCTGGCTAAACAGGTAATTCAGGGTATTGCTAAAGTTTTGTTTTACCGAGCGGCTCTCTCCTATATCTAAACGGTTTACGTCATTCTGCAGGTAACCAGACTGGTATTTTTTGCGGAGATTTCTTTTATAGTAATCACCAAAGTCTACACCATAGTTTGTGCGGAAGCTCAATCCTTTTACAATTTGCAGATCCGCATAAACGTTTCCAAAAGCACGGATGTAATTGTAATGGTTTTGCTTATTGTCTTCCAGCAATCTTACCGGGTTCTGGCGATCGTTCATACCACCCCATGGACCGCCCCAGCCTTTTCCATCTGCGGTACGAACCGGTATGATCGGCAATACCTGTAAAGCCAGGTTCAGGGTACCACCATCAGCCATGATCACTTCTTTGGTCCTGTTGA
>CBKWHA010000095.1:0-17985 GCA_966674115.1 uncultured Chitinophagaceae bacterium | reverse complement strand
TGGTAAGGATCTATGATAACCTGGGCAGAATGGTGTACGAAAAGCTGGCTCAGGGCGGCAACAGGATCGAGATCGAGTCGCGGCTTCAGGCAGGGCTCTACACTGTGAGCATACATTCGAAAGCCTTTAGTATCACTAAGAAGCTCATTGTTAAATAACAAATCTTACAATTCCTGGGAATGCTTCGCTGGAAGCATTCCCAGTTTTCTGTTTAGAGAAATACTTCCCTGGATTTATTTAAAAACAAAAGAAATGATTAAAAAAATCATCTTTCTGTTGTTGTGCCATATCACACTTTATACAGCCTTTTCACAGAACGTAACTATTTCAGTAAATGCAACGCAGAACAAACGCTTGATTTCGCCATACATATATGGCAAGAATGATTGGCTTGACAAGCCGGTACAATATTATAAAGACGCAGGTTTGCGTTTTATCCGGATGAACGGTGGCAATAATGCAACAGGTTATAACTGGCGTAAAAAAATTACGGTACATCCCGATTGGTACAACAATGTTTACAGTGTTGACTGGGATGCCATGGCACAGAATGTCGCTGCCAATTTTCCCGATATGCAGGGTATGTTTGCCTTTCAGTTATTAGGCAGAGTAGCATCCAACACCAACAACAACTTCAACGACTGGGCATATAACCAATCACAGTATTGGTCCGGTGTTGGTCAGAATTTAGCCGGCGGCGGTACACCTGATCCAAACGGAGGCAGTAAGGCTTTAGTGGAAGGAGACATGACTTTGTTCACACAGCCATGGCCGGCTGATTCTTCTGTTGGAATTCTTAATCATTGGTTTGGAACCGGTGGTTTAGGACTCAACAAAAACCAGTTTGTATACTGGAATATGGACAACGAGGTAGATATATGGAATGGTACGCATGATTATGCTATGCCAACGTTGATATCTGCATCTGCATTTATGGATCGTTACATTGAGCTTGCGAAAAAAGCGAAAGCGCTTTATCCTGGCATCAAGCTTTGTGGCCCGGTTGCTACCTCTGAATGGCAGTGGTACAAATGGTCAAATGAAAGTATATACATCAATGGCAGGTATTATTCCTGGATTGAGTATTTCATCAAACGCCTTGTCGATGAGTATAAGTCAACCGGTATCAAACTGGTAGATGTATTAGATATTCACAATTACCCCTGGTATAATAATGATGATGCAGCGGCACTGCAAGGACACCGGATTTACTATGATACAACTTATGATTATCCTGGTTCAAACGGTATTAGAACAAGTACCGGCGGCTGGGATCCCTCACTTACCAAACAATATATTTTCAAGCGCATCGACGGCTGGTTGAACGAACATTTTGGTGCCAACCATGGCATAACAGAGGGCGTAAGTGAATGGGGTACCATGTCCAGCAGCAATCCAAATCTTGAATCTGTTATCTATGCTTCGCATCTTGGTACATTTGCAAACAATGGCGTTGAATTATTTTCACCATGGAACTGGGCTACCGGCATGTGGGAAACCCTGCACCTCTTTAGCAAGAATGCAAAAAAATATAGTGTTTTAAGTACTTCTTCTCTTGAAAATACGGTATCTGCCTACTCCTCGGTAAATGAGAATGCCGACTCTTTAACGGTGATACTGGTGAACCGTGATATGAGCGCTTCCCGCACGGCTACCATCAACTTAAGCAACTTCAATATTGCCAATGGCAATTACAAAACATTGCAGTTGTCATCATTGCCGTCAACAGAGACCTTTGTATCGCATACGCAAAATGCACTGAAAGAAAGCGCAGTAGCGGTAAATTCAAATTCACTGACCCTAACTGTGCCGGCACTCTCTACTACGGCCATTCTGCTGGTTAAAGCCACAACAACCCCGATCCCGGTTACCTATGTTACTATTACTAACAAGGCTACCGGTTTGCTGATTGACGGTATGTTCAGAAACACTGACGGATCTAACGCAGGTCAGTGGAGTAACAGCGGCAGTGAGGCACAGCAATGGGTTATAGAGACTGTAGGAAGTTATGTGAAAATAAAAAACCGTGTTTCAGGCCTATACCTTGATGGCATGGGCCGCACTACCAATGGCGCAGTTGTAGCTCAAAAAGTTGCCAGCACCAGTCCGAACCAGGAATGGTTGCAGGTACCTACAGGCACTGACATGAAGTTTAAAAACCGTGCTACAGGGCAATATATTGATGGCCTGGGTAAAACAAGCAATGGTTCAGATTTAGGTCAATGGAAAAAAAGCAATAATAATAATCAGGTTTGGACGATAAGCACTTTGGCAAATACCCAAAGCACTTTGGCAAATATTCAAAAGACAACTGATATTACATCATCCAGTGAACCAAAATCTCAGATAGAGTTATATCCAAATCCATTCTCATCCAGTATTAATATTAAAGTTGGCAACCCTGATGAAATATTGCGCATTACAATTTCTGACATGATGGGCAAGCAGGTTGAAACTATAGAGCATTCAGCAGTTTCAAACTTAACTTCTATGGGGGCTTCCCTGAAACCAGGTACGTATGTAGTTCAGGTCTATGGTGTGAACTGGTTAAAATCATTTAAGGTGATTAAAGTGAACTAAAATAGAAAGTTACATTCCTTTTAAGCCTTGAGCTTTCAATTTTTTCTTTGAAAGCTCAAGGCTTTTTTGTTGGAGCCAATTATCATAATGAGGTGGCCGTTAAAGTTGTATAGGCCTTTGGGTTGTGTAAAAATTATTTAAAATCAAGCCGATTGAAACATTTTATACCTCAATCATTTACAAATGATGCACCTCAATCAACCTGCATCAGGATAGTTTTACAGCTTCAATACAACTACAAAAAATAAACAAATAATGAAGATCAGGAGGAACCTTATTAAACTACTTGCACTGGTATTTCTAAACACTAGTGCGGTTCAGGCTCAGAAAGCTATTACACAAGAGACAATCCAGGAGCAAAAAATCCACTCCTTAATAAAAAAGATGACGCTCAAGGAAAAGGTTGGTTTGCTGCATGCAAACTCTAAATTTTATGTATCGGGTGTTAAAAGACTTGGCATTCCTGAATGGGCGTTGTCTGATGGGCCGCACGGTGTTCGGGCAGAAATCAACAGACATGATTGGGGGTATTCCGGATGGACGAATGATTTTTCAACTTGTTTTCCTCCAGGGACGGCGTTAGCAGCAAGCTGGAACCCCAGGCTTGCTTATGAACGCGGAATTGTTCTGGGTGAGGAAGCCCGCAGCCGTAAAAAAGATGTCTTGCTAGGCCCGGGCGTAAACATCATCCGCTCTCCTTTGTGCGGTCGAAACTTCGAATACATGAGTGAGGATCCCGTTCTGATTTCAAGAATGGCTGTTCCTTATATCCAGGCGCTGCAATCAAAAGATGTTGCTGCCAGTGTGAAGCACTGGCTAGCGAATAACCAGGAAGAAAACCGGGGAACTGTAAATGTCTTAATGAGTGAACGTACTTTACGTGAGATTTATTTGCCCGGATTCAAATCAGCCATTGAAGAGGGGGGAGCCTTGACGGTGATGGCGGCTTACAATAAATTCCGCGGTGACTGGTGTTCTGAGAACGATTATCTCGACCGCCAGATTCTCCGGAAGGAGTTTGGCTTTAAAGGCGTACTGATGACTGACTGGGATGCGGCCCACAGCACTGTAAAGGCCGCTATGGCGGGCCTGGACTTAGAAATGGGAACTGATATTAAGGATTATGAGCAATGGTATTTTGCCAATCCGTTGGTGCAAGCAGTTGAGGCAGGTAAAGTGCCCATGTCCGTAGTGGATGAGAAGGTAGCTAATGTGCTTCGTGTGATGATCCGGACCAAAGTTCTGGACGACAAGTCTCGCGAAAAAGGAGTTATGAATACGCCGGCGCACCAGAAAGCTGCATACAATTCTGCTGCTGAAGCGGCCGTATTACTACAAAATAACGATAACCTGCTTCCGCTGAATTTCAGCACCCTAAAATCGGTGGCTGTGATTGGTGATAATGCTACCCGTAAACATTGCAACGGCGGTCTCAGCTCCGAAATCAAAGCATTATACGAGGTTACCCCGCTCGAAGCGATCCAGAAGAAATTCGGAAACAGTGTTCAGATCAATTTCGCCCAGGGATATGAAAAACAATCCATATTTAAAGAAGGAAGCAATTCCGGGCAATCCAACACCGATAAAGTGGACTGGAAATTGATTAATGAAGCAGTTGAAGCTGCTAAAAAATCAGAAGTAGCCATCATTTTCGGAGGGTTAAACCACGATTTTGATACCGAATCATTCGATAGACTGCATATGCGGTTGCCATATGGACAAGAAACTTTAATCCGTGAGGTTGCGAAGGTCAATCCGAATACAGTAGTAGTGATCATTGCCGGTTCTCCTGTGGAATTGGGCGGTATTGTTAACAGGGTCCCTTCTATTGTGTGGGCTTGGTATGGAGGTATGGAAGCCGGAAACGCTGTGGCCGATGTGTTGAGCGGCAAAGTGAATCCTTCCGGAAAAATGCCCTTCACGCTACCTGTTTCGTTGGAACAAACACCTGCACATGCTTTGGGTAATTTCCCTGGAAGAGACCTGAAAGTAAACTATGAAGAAGGTATTCTGGTCGGTTACCGCTGGTTTGATACAAAGAAAATCGCTCCACAGTTCCCCTTTGGATATGGGCTTTCTTATACCAGTTTTGAGTTGGGTGCTCTTTCAACAGACAAAGCAACTTATGGAAAAGATGAAATCATCCATGTGCAATTTACCGTGAAGAACACTGGTTCACGATATGGTGCAGAAGTAGCCCAGTTGTATGTTAGTGATCCCCTGGCTACAGTATTGCGCCCTGCCAAAGAACTCAAAGCCTTTGAAAAAGTATTTCTCCAACCTGGAGAGACAAAGACGGTAGCATTAAATGTGAAGGTTGCTGATCTCGCTTTCTATGACGAATCAAAAAAGGACTGGAATGTGGAGGGGGGAGACTATATCCTGCAATTGGGAAACTCTTCAGGCAATATGTCTCAGACATTGAAAATAACTGTCCAATAATTGAATGAGCTACGAATTTGTAAAGGTGGGAATAAATATGAAAAGAAATAAAATAATATTGGCCGTTGTTACTGCAATATTTTTATTGCAGTCAATGTGTTCTGCTCAAATCATTTTGCCTAAAGTATTTAGAGACAATATGGTTTTGCAAAGAGGCATAACCATACCGGTATGGGGAAAGGCAACCCCCAGATCAGTGGTTATAGCAAAGCTAGGAACGGTGCGTATTTCTACAAAAGCCGACAAGCAGGGCAATTGGATGCTATACTTTCCCAAAAGAAAAGAAGGGGGCCCCTATGAGCTTGAAGTTTATGAATCAGGAAAACCGGATTCCGGAATCAAGCTAAGGGGAATTTTGATCGGAGATGTATGGCTGGCTTCGGGCCAGTCCAATATGGAATGGCAGGTGCAGCAGGCTCAGGATGCCAGGAAGGAAATTGCAAATGCCAATTTCCCCAACATCCGTTTTTTGGTTGTGGAGCATGATAAGAAATTAGCTCCTCAACAGGATATTTTATCCGGTACATGGAAAGTTTGTGATACCACCAATGTGAAGGAGTTTTCAGCGGCTGCGTACTATTTTGCCCGTAAAATATACGAGGATCAAAAGGTACCTATTGGCATTATTCAAAGCACCTGGGGTGGAACGCCGGTGGAAGCCTGGACGAGCCGTGACATGTTGCTTACATCGCCCATTACCAGGGCAAGTACGCTCAGTAATGATACGCTTAGGCTTGATCAGGAAGATCTTATAGCTGATAGTTTGAACTGGATACGCATTTGGAATATTGTTTTAAATCCGCAGAATAATGCGGATAAAATATTTCCGGCTCCGGAATATAACGATGCTGACTGGACCACTATTGATATGCCCAATGTGATAAAGGATTTTGGAATTGGAACTTATGAAGGAATGGTTTGGTTAAGAAAAAAAATCACATTACCTGAATCCTTTGCGGGAAAAGATGTAACCCTGAATTTAGGCCATCCAGAGATGAACTATTCACTGTATTTCAATGGACAGGAGATCTGCAAGAATGTCTGGAATGCCAATGCTACTCATTCTTATACTATTCCGGCACGTTTGGTGCAGCGTGGAGAAAATACTATTGGTGTCAGGGTGGCCATGCTGTGGGGCGGTGGCGGTTTGAATCCTCCGGCTGATGACCTTTATATTACCGATGGTGCTTCTAAAATTTCTTTAGCCGGGAAATGGTTGTATCAAAAAGACCTTGAAACCACTTTTCCGAAAATACTCAACTATCAGTATTACCCAACCGTGCTCTTCAATGCTATGATCAACCCGCTTATTCCTTATGGCATCAAAGGATTTATCTGGTACCAGGGAGAATCGAATGCTCCGGCAGCTTATAATTATAGAAAGTTATTTCCCATGCTGATCACAGACTGGCGGCAACGGTGGAAGCAGGGGCATCTTCCGTTTTTATATGTTCAGTTGGCTAATTTCAAAAAAGTACAACCACTTCCTGCCGAAAGTGAATGGGCCGAATTGAGGGAAGCGCAAACGCTGACATTATCACAGCCTAACACAGGGATGGCTTGCATCATAGATATCGGTGAAGCAAATGATATTCATCCGAAAAATAAGCAGGAGGTTGGTCGCCGGCTGGCATTAATTGCCAATAAAATGGTGTACAAACAAGCCGGTATCGCATCGGGTCCGGTATATAAAAATTTCCGGAAAGATGGGAACCGTATCCGGATCGGTTTTACCAATACTGGTTCGGGGCTTTCAACAAGAGATGGAAAAGACGTGACAGGCTTTGCCATTGCAGGCAAAGACAAACAATTCCATTGGGCAAAAGCTATTATTGAGGGCAATCACGTGATTGTATATTCTGATAAAGTTGCTAAACCGGAAGCGGTGCGATATGCCTGGGCCGATAACCCGGAATGTAACCTCGTAAATGCAGAAGGATTGCCTGCTATGCCTTTCAGAACGGATGATTGGAAAGGCATCACTCAAAAATAAAACCAGATTTAATTGAGTAGTTCGATAATTGGGGCGTGAATGGTCAATGGTATAATTCTTAAAAAATATGAAAGCGAAAATAATTGTTGCTGTTAGTATCCTGTTTTGCGGTTCACTCCTGGCACAGGAAAATTATCCATCTCCTGTAAGGGAAAATAAAGAACCTGTGGAGAAGGGAAAATTTAAACCTGAATGGCAGTCTTTGCAGGAATATAAAGTGCCTGAATGGTTCCGGAATGCAAAGTTTGGTATATGGGCACACTGGGGGCCGCAGTGTCAACCTGAACAAGGCGATTGGTATGGCAGGTTTATGTATAACGAGGTCGGTGAACAATATAAATGGCATGTGGCTCATTATGGACATCCTTCAAAGGCCGGGTTTAAAGAAGTGATCAATGACTGGAAAGCTCAAAACTGGGATCCGGAAAAACTGGTTGCACTTTATAAACGTACAGGTGCACAGTATTTCTTTGCCATGGCCAATCACCATGACAATCTTGATTTGTGGGACAGTAAATACCAGGAATGGAATTCAGTTCGTGTAGGTCCCAAAAAAGATATTATTGCAGCCTGGGCAAAAGCAGCTAAAAAATACCAGCTTCCCTTTGGGTTAAGTGTTCATGCTGCGCATGCATGGACGTGGTTTGAAACGGCTCAGCGATCAGATAAAAGTGGAGCGTTAGCCGGCATTCCTTACGATGGAAAACTCACAAAGGCCGATGGCAAAGGAACATGGTGGGACGGACTTGACCCGCAGGAATTGTATGCACAAAACCATGCGCTTAGTGACGGACACGAAAATATTTACTCTTTGTGGAACCAGTGGTATTGGAACAACGGCGCTTCGATTCCTTCGCAGCAATATTGCGAAAAGTTTTACAACCGTACAATGGATCTGATCAATCAATATAACCCAGACCTGCTTTATTTTGATGATTCAGGTCTTCCTCTTTACCCTGTAAGCGACGCCGGTTTAAAGATTGCTGCGCATTACTACAATCATTACATGGCAACGCATAACGGAAAATTGGAAGCGGTGCTGTTTGGTAAAGTGCTTACCGATGAACAAAAAAAATGCATGGTTTGGGATGTGGAACGCGGGGCACCTGACAAACCCCAGGCTTTACCCTGGCAAACCTGCACTTGTATCGGGGATTGGCATTACGACAGGGCTGTGTACGACCAAAACCGTTACAAATCGGCAGCAACCGTTATCCGCATGCTCGTAGATATTGTCAGCAAAAACGGCAATCTGTTGCTGAACATCCCGGTTCGCGGCGATGGTTCGATAGATGAAAAAGAGATAAAAATATTAGAGGATATAACAGCATGGATGGATGTTAACAAAGAAAGCATTTTTGATACACGTCCCTGGAAGGTTTATGGTGAGGGGCTATCAGCAGATGCTTCTAATCCCCTAAGTGGATCGGGTTTTAATGAAGGTAAAGTGCAGTTGTCAGAAAAGGATATCCGCTTCAATCAAAAAGGCAATACACTTTATGCAACCGTACTTGGTGTTCCGTCGGAAGATGTGCGTATAAAATCCCTTGGAAAAAATAATCAGGCATTTAAGGTTAAAAAAATCTCGGTGCTTGGAAGCAAGGAAAAGCTTTCCTGGAAACAAGAGGCAGGGGCTTTGATAATTGAAAAGCCAAAAATGATTCCAAATGATATTGCGATTGTGTTTAAAATAGAACGGAAGTAGATCGCCTTGAACCCTGTAGCAAACTGCCTTATGACCCCAATAAGATATTATAAACCCGAGTTAGACTTGCTTCGCCTCTGTGCATTTTTATTTGTGTTTTTCACACACCGAATGGATCTTGCGCCTATTGACCCAGCGCAATATTATTGGGGGCACCATATTAGTTTGGTTGGAGTGTTTGGAGTGCCACTCTTCTTTTTTCTTAGTGCATTTTTAATTACGGAATTACTTACCAGGGAACAAGACCAATTCGGAAAAATTAGTGTCAAATCTTTCTACATTAGACGCATTCTTCGAATTTGGCCATTGTATTTTACCTTCTTCTTTGGAATGGTATTAGTCACACAGTTTTCGGACAAATTTGGACAAATTTCACCCGGAACTCAATTTGCATTCAGTTTGTTTTCCGGCAACTGGTATATTACATTTAATGAATGGCTGTCGTCTTATCCTATTAATCCGCTTTGGAGCATTTCTGTTGAAGAGCAGCTTTACATTTTACTTCCATTAATAGTTTTTTATGCAGGCAAAAAAGGACTGAAGATTTTTTCATTACTCTCATTGCTGCTTGCTTACACAACTATTATTTATTATGCCTTAAAACCTACAGAAGGTTTTAGTGGCCAGTGGACAAATAGCTTTGTACATTTCCAATTTTTTGCAGCAGGAATTCTTCTCTCCATTTATTTAAAGAGCTGGCAACCAAAATGGCCCACAGTCCCCCGGATTGTAATATTTATGGCAGGACTGGTATGTTGGTTGTTGGCCTCAATTGTCTGTGGAATTCATGCAGATGCTCCACACCTTTCAACTATTTCACAGGCCATTTGTGGCTGGTTTTTGATACTGGCCGGAGTAGTAATGTTTTTTCTGTCATTGTACGGCGCTTCGTTAAAATATATGCCACCTGCGTTGGTATATCTCGGTCGCATATCTTATGGCATGTACATATTTCATATCACAATGTTTTGGTTTGTGTATCAAATATTTAAAGAAGAACTGGCGTCTTTCAGTGCAATGATTGGTTTGTATGAATGGAGAAACAATGTTGGCTTTATTATCGCTTTCCTTGCTACTGTAATTATATCATTATTGTCATATAGATTTTTTGAAAAACCATTTCTACAACTGAAAAGGAGATTTACGTTTATTCCTTCAAGGGACTAAGGAGCGCCTCAGTTCTTTGTAAGGCAAATAAAAATGTTTAGCAAATGAAAAAAACTGTATTTCTGTTGGCAATCTTGCTTTCTTTCATATCGGAAAACCTGATTGCGCAAAACTCAAAACAAAATTTACCTTCCGTTCAGCAACGTGTTGAACAGATAAAAAATGGAGTTCAGTTTTTGAAAGAACTAGAGATTCGTGAGAACGATGTTTTTTTTAAATATTATCAAACTGTAAATGCTATCGCCTGTTAAAATACACTGGTCCAATTAAAAGGCGAGGGACTGCTCTTAAAAATTAATGAATAAATAATTAAAGGAAGTATAGAATGTTTAAACGAATGTATGCGCAAATTGTTATTTTAAGTTTTGCCTTTCTGATTAGCTTCGGCGCCTGGGCACAAGAAAGGCAACCAATTAAATTAGGACCCGATGACAAGTCCGCCTTTGACAATCCACCTGCCGGTTTCAGGGACAAACGCGACAATATTGCTCATGGTTCTATTGCTACTGTTCAGTATGACTCCAAAACACTCTCCACACGCCGGGAGATGCTCGTTTATACCCCTCCCGGTTATTCACCCGACCGAAAGTACCCGGTAATTTATTTACTGCATGGTCTCAATTCCAGTGCCGGTCAATGGCCTTACTGGGTTCGTGCTGATAATGTCATCGACAACCTGGTGGCCGATGGTAAAATTGGACCTGTGATTATGGTTTTTCCTAATTGTAATACCAACGTAACTGTGTCCAATCCTAAGCCTGATGAACAGGAAGAGCGAAAAGGTGGATTTAAAGGTTATGGTAAGTCTTTCGAAGACGATTTGTTCAACGATATTATTCCTTACATCGAATCGCACTATTCGGTATACACCGACCGTAAACATCGTGCACTCGCAGGGTTGTCGATGGGCGGCGGACAATCGTTAAATATCGGCCTTTCGCATATCAATACGTTTGCTTATGTCGGTGGATTTTCTTCAGCCCCCAATACCAATGAATTCGGGGGGCTTTCTGCCACCAAACTGTTGCCGGATTTGGTAGCAGCCAAGGAGCAGCTCGAACTACTGTGGCTTGGCTGTGGCAACAAGGATGGACTGATCGGTGTCAGCCAGCGTGTGCACCAGCACCTCAAAGAACAAGGGGTGCCCCATGTGTGGCATGTAGATGACAATGCTCACGACGATACCGAGTGGGCCAATAACCTGTATCTTTTTGTACAGCATATTTTCAAATCACGCAAGGAAAACGAAACATCACAGGCAAAGCCGGTTGCTCAATTGCAAAGTCCTGACAAATCCATTGCATTACAAGTATTCTTATCAGCATCAGGTGAGATTCAATACACGGTACGAAAATCTGGTGTAAACGTCCTTCAACCTTCAGCTTTAGGAGTGATGATGAAGGGGCACAATTTCACACAACACATGAAACTGGCGACGATATCAGGACCTGAAGGGATACAGGATAGCTACCAAATGCAGAATGCAAAAAAAAGCAACATTCTTTACCAGGCGAATCAATTGGTGGTGTCTTTTATTAATGAAGAAGAGAAAAAAATGGATATCATTTTCCGGATATCCAATGACGGTGTGGCTTTCCGGTATTCTTTTCCCTGGGTAAAAAATAATGAAACGATAGTTAAAGAACATTCCTCATTTGCATTTGACAAAAAAACAAGAGCCTGGTTGCAACCCATGAGTGAAGCAAAAACAGGTTTCGGGCATTGTCATCCGTCTTATGAAGAACATTATTTGCAGGATATTTCTGTTGGCACAGTATCGCCGTTAAAGTCAGGTTGGGTGTACCCTGCTTTGTTTAAAACAAATAATACATGGGTACTGATCACCGAAGCAGCACTTGATGGTACTTATTGCGGCACCAGATTGATCAATGACCCTGCCTCGTCTGTTTATTCAATCGGGTTTGCCGATCCGAGAGAAGTGTTTACAGGCGGTGGCTATTTACCGGAAAACAATAAACCCTGGCTTACACCGTGGCGCATTATAACAATTGGCAGTTTGAAAACGATTGCAGAATCCACGTTGGGTACCGATTTGGCGCCGAAAGCTATTACAGTAGACCAGGCATTTATCAAACCCGGCAAAGCATCATGGAGCTGGATCAATAGCAAGGACGATATGATCGTTTATGAAGAACAAAAAAAGTATGTTGACTATGCTTCATCAATGAACTGGCAATATTGCCTCATTGATGCAGACTGGGATACTAAGATCGGATATGATAAGGTAGCTGAACTGGCAACGTATGCAAAACAAAAAAATGTCGGATTGATTTTGTGGTATAATTCAGCCGGTGATTGGAACACGATCACCTATCATCCTAAAGATAAATTGCTGACGAAAGAAGGGAGGGAAAAAGAATTCAGCCGTCTGCAGGCATTGGGCATTAAAGGCGTAAAGATTGATTTCTTCGGTGGCGATGGTCAGAGTATGATTCAATACTACATTGACATTTTGAACGATGCCGCAAAATATAAGCTGCTTGTAAACTTTCATGGCGCTACATTGCCAAGAGGCTGGCAAAAAACATATCCTCATCTAATGACTGCTGAAGCAATTTATGGAATGGAGATGGTAACATTTGACCAGAATGCAGCCAATAAGCAAGCCAACCATTGTGCTATGTTGCCGTTTACAAGAAACGCATTCGACCCGATGGATTTTACACCCATGAATCTTACAGGACTTACGTCGTCTAATTGTATCAGAAAAACCACTCCCGCTTTCGAATTGGCTCTTTCGGTATTATTCTTATCCGGCATACAACATTATGCCCAGGCACCGGAAGGAATGGTGATGGTGCCCAATGATGTGAAAGATTTTCTGAGAACGCTTCCTGACAACTGGGAGGATGTAAAATTTTTGGAAGGTTACCCAGGGAAATACGTTGTCATCGCCAGGAGAAGTGGTAATCGCTGGTACATAGCCGGTATTAATGGAGATATAACTCAAAGAAAAATCAATCTTGATGTTACGTTATTCAAGAAAAGCAAGGCGACTCTGTTCACAGACGGTACAAAAAGTAAACTGTTTTCAAAAACAGTCCTGAATACCACAAGACAAAAGAAATGTGATCTTACCTTGAATGGAAATGGTGGATTTGTAATGGTGCTTGAGTGATTGGTGTTCGCTTCAACTTGATAATGCATAGAAAAATGATGAAAACTTCATCGGTTACGTTGTTGGTAATTTTCATGTTAATAGTATCATGTACAACAGCGCAGAAAATAAATAAGACCAGGATTCCTTTCGATTCTTCCTATAAAACCGGGGCAGGCGGAGGTTATACTTACAGCGGCATTGGCTGGTACCGGAAACATTTTAAAACCGAAAAGGATTTTGCTGACAAAAAGCTTTGGGTTTTGAGATTGAATGGAAAGTCATTAGGAGTTCGCAAATGGGATTTGAAAAATGAAGCCTTTCTTTTTTGGGAAGTGCCTTATGAACCAGGCAAATTGGAAGCGATAGGAAAAACAGCGGATGGAAAAACGGTTTCCTTTGCTGTTCAAACTGCAGGCGAACCGGCTAAAATAATTTTATCACCAGACAAGAAAGTTTTAGAAGCAAACAGGCAGGATTTAAGTTATGTTTCTGTACAGATTGTAGACGCCAATAACATACCTGTGCCTTTTGGTGACAACATGATCAATTTTGAAGTGAGTGGTGCAGGCAAGTTAACTGCAATAGGCAATGGCAATCAGCAAAGTCATACTTCGTTAAAAGGAAACAAGATGGAAGCCTGGCAGGGAAAATGTCTTGCCATTGTACAATCAACAAACAAGAAAGGAGAAATAAAGATTACAGCAAGGAGCGGAACGCTTCCGGTGGCAACAGCTACTTTGAAAGCGGAACAGATTCAGGACTGATTGATAAAATTAAAATACAAGTATAAAAAATGAATAAGACTATCATAGCTATTTTGTTGCTTCAATTAAGTTTTTTTGCCAATGCACAATATCAAACCATGACCAATGCTAAAGGATCTGGTTTTTATGTGAACCCCATTTTTGCAGGCGACTATCCAGATCCAAGTATTCTTCGCGATGGCGATGATTATTACATGGTGCATTCCTCTTTCGAGTATTATCCGGGCTTGTTGATCTGGCATTCAAAAGATTTGGTGAACTGGAATCCTGTAACAAATGCTTTGTATAAAAATGTTGGTTCTGTGTGGGCTCCTGATTTGGTGAAACATAAAAACAAATACTACATCTATTTCCCTGTAAGCAATACGAACTACGTTATTACTGCCGATTCAATTAATGGCCCATGGAGTGATCCTGTAGATTTGAAAATAGGTAACATTGATCCGGGACATGTTACCGATGCAAATGGCAAACGTTATTTGTATTTCAGCAGTGGTGGCTATGTTCCTTTATCAGATGATGGCTTGTCTGTTGTCGGTGAATTCAAACACAGTTATAGCGGCTGGCCCATTCCCCGTCAGTGGTCCATTGAATGTTTTTGCATGGAAAGTCCCAAGCTTGTAAAACGTGGAGATTATTATTACCTGACAGTTGCAGAAGGAGGAACCGCTGGCCCTGCAACGAGCCACATGATTATTTCTGCACGATCCAAATCTCCCTTTGGCCCCTGGGAAAATTCACCTTACAATCCAATCAGCAGAACAACTAAAAAGTCTGAACGATGGTGGTCGAAGGGACATGGTACATTGTTGGAAGATGTAAAGGGAAAATGGTGGATGGTTTATCATGCCTACGAAAATGGACATTACAACATGGGTCGTCAGACTTTACTTGAACCTGTTGAATGGACAAGTGATGGATGGTTTAAAATACCTGCGGCAACAACAGCGGAAGGGCCGATCAAAAGACCTCCAGCAGTTTCGTATCCATCTTCCTTCACATTAAGCGATAAGTTTGATGGCACTACATTACAACCGCAATGGAAATTTTTTGGAGAGTACGATACCAGCAGGTTTCGTTTTGCTGATCATAGCTTGATCATTAATGCAAAAGGAAATTCCGTTGCCAATTGTTCTCCATTACTTTGTGTTCCTACGCATCATTCTTATATAGCAGAAGTGGAATTGTTTGTTGAAGGAGAGGCAACAGGCGGCCTGGTTCTTTTCTATAATAACAATGCTTTCTCTGGTATTTTATCTGATAAAGAAAATATACTAGCGAACCTTCGCGGCTGGCAGTTTCCAACTGAAAAAAAAGTAATACAGAAACATGTGTTTCTCCGGCTCAGAAATGTAAATAATGTGGTTGACATGTATTACAGCCCTGATGGAAAAGACTGGAAAAAAATAGAAAGCTCTTTGGAAGTTTCAGGCTTACATCATAATGCTTTAGGCGGGTTTTTAAGTTTGCGGATTGGACTTTGTTCAATGGGAGAAGGTGAAATTAAATTCAGGAACTTTACCTATAAAGCAATAGTAGATAAATAAGTTGTCTCATTCGGGGAATTATCATATACAAGTAAACGTTTGAAAATAACATAACGTTGTGTTGCTAGTTATTGTAACGACATCTTAATGACTTAAAAAAAATAAATATGCCAAAAGTAGAGTTTTTAAAATCGAACTACGCCAAAATTTTACTGCCGATATTGATGGTTGCTTTGGCAATAGCAATATGTAGAAACGGCTATGAATTTGGACAATGGTTACATAGAATATTAAATTAAGAAAGAACAACTGTATGGTAAAAACCCATTTCCAGGGCGGATGTAGAAGCCCATTTAAAAAGGGCCGCTGGCGAATGGCGTGAAGCCGAACAGAATTATTTTTCCAAACTAATCGTGAAAGATATCAGGTAGTGGCTGATCTGTAGTATTGCTAAATGCTTTACATACATAAGGCCATTGGCAATGGGCCGGTCAGGAGTTTTATCCAAAACAAATACTTGGAAACATTTATTAAATGGCCAACAGAAATCAACTGGAATATTCACGTTGTAGTGGTCTTTTATAAATCTCCGATCACATAATTTTCAAATGACCCAAAAGGTGCAACCAACTGAAAAGTTGAAAGAATTAAAATGAAGATGTCTCAAAAAATATTTTTTAATAATCTGATGCCGGTTGTTCTATTCTGCTTTCTTTTAGTAGATAATGTAAGTGGTCAAACGGCAATGATAAATTATCAGTCGAGGAATTTGGTAAGCTTAAATGGTGATTGGAATGTTATTATTGATCCGACTGGTATTGGAGAATGGAGGCAGGTTTGGTTAGAAAGAAAGCCACAAAAGAAAACAGATTTTTTTGAGTATGCTTTTGATGGAGGACCGGTATTAAAAGTGCCGGGAGATTTTAATTCCCAAATGCGTGAGTTGACCTATTTTGAAGGAACCACCTGGTACAGAAAACAATTTCATTACACGCTTCAAAAAGGAAAAAGACTATTTCTTTATTTCGGCGCTGTTAACTATTTAGCCGATGTTTTTTTAAATGGAGAAAAAATAGGGAGCCACGAGGGAGGGTTTACTCCTTTTCAATTTGAAATTACTGACAAGGTGAAAGACGGTCTAAATGCAGTAATTGTTAAAGTAAACAACATACGTCAGAAAAATGGTTTGCCGGGTTTGGGTTACGACTGGCTTAATTATGGTGGCATCACCCGTGATGTTGCTCTTATCGAAACCGGTAAAACTTTTATTGAGGATTATACCATTCAATTAAAAAAAGGGAATTTAAATACCGTTCTTGGCCAGGTGCAATTGAATGGAAAGCAACCAGAGCAAAACATTGAAATAAAAATTCCGGAACTCAACTTGTTGTATAAAACAAGAGCGGATGGAAATGGTGTGGCGAAGGTTGAATTTTCATCAGCCTTAAAACTATGGTCACCTGAGAACCCTAAGCTTTACAAAGTAATCATTAAAAGCGAAACTGATTCTGTTGTAGATAATATCGGATTCAGAAGCATTGAAGTGCAGGGAAACAAAATTCTGTTGAACAAAAAACCAATTTTTCTCAAAGCCGTTAATATTCACGAAGAAAATCCATACAAAGCTGCCAGGGCTTATTCAAAAGACGATGCCATCTTATTGCTGAATTCGGCCATAGAATTAGGATGCAATCTGGTTAGGTTAGCTCATTATCCGCATAACGAGAACATGGTTAAAGAAGCCGAAAAAATGGGGCTAATGGTATGGAGCGAACTTCCGGTATATCAGCATATAGAATTTGCCGACAGTAGTTTGCCATCTAAAATGGAACTGATGCTAAAGGAAATGGTTCGAAGAGATAAAAACCGGTGTGGCATTATTATCTGGAGCCTTTCCAATGAAACATATTCCTCAACACTCAACCGCGATAATGCTCTTGTTGAACTAACAAAAAAATGCAAATTTTTCGATTCTGCACGGTTGATTACTCATGTCATGAACACGCATTCATATGCAAATAACACATTTAACGTAGGAGATACTCTTTACAAATATTCCGATCTGATTTCAATCAATGAATACATTGGTTGGTATATTCCCTGGCAGGGAAAACCATCAGACACGAAATGGAAATTGGTCTGTCCTGATAAACCTGTATTTATTTCCGAGTTCGGAGGTGAAGCCTTATATGGTAGTAATTACGGGCCAACTGATGAAGCGGCTTATTGGACTGAAGAATACCAGGAAAAAATTTATAGCGACCAGGTAGAAATGTTCAATACCATCCCTAACTTATGCGGCGTATGCCCCTGGCTGTTATTCGACTACCAGTCACTGGGAAGAATGCACCCTGTTTATCAAAAAGGCTATAACAGGAAAGGATTGTTATCTGAAAAAGGAGATAAAAAGAAGGCATGGTACATCATGAAAAGGTATTACGGTAAAAAATAACTATACGCCGTTGCTCAAATGAAGATTGGGTTATACGAAAATCCGACTACATGAATACAACTATAAAAAGCTTACATCGTCTATCGGGAATTGTTATCGCGTCATTCCTGTTGTTGCATATAACAAATCATTTGTTTGCATTAGGTGGACCCCAATTGCATACAGCAGTGATGAATTTGTTTCGTCACATTTATAGATTTCTGCCAGTAGAGATCTTTTTATTGATGTGCGTAGTATTCCAGGTTATAAGCGGCGTTTTTCTTGTATTTAGAAA
>CBKWHA010000094.1:0-18246 GCA_966674115.1 uncultured Chitinophagaceae bacterium | reverse complement strand
AGAAAATGGTGGAAACAAGTGCTATTCGCCGGATTGCCGTTGATTTGTCTGGGTGGGATGGTAAAGGCCCAGATTATGAGAGTAAACAGACACATTGATTCTCTTATTATCCTTCTGCCAGACATGATGCGCAACGATGAAAATAAGGCCCGGCAAATGATTGATGAATTGACGGAACGATCGGTGCAATATCATCACCGTCATGGTATCATCCAAAGCCTGTTCTTTAAAGCCTGGTTTAGTTACAGGCATGACCCCGCAGACGTTGCCATTAATAGTATAGACAGTGCATTGCAGCATGTAGAAGGCATCCAGTCCGATACGGCATTGGTAAACTTTTATATATTAAAAGGGCAGTGTTATGTAAAAAAGACAAAGTTTGGTCCGGCGCTAGAAAGTTTTAACCAGGCAATAAAGATTGCAGAAAAAAGGGGCGACCATAAAAGCAAAATAAACACGCTTATCAGTATCGGTTGGGCCTATATGGAAGATGGTAAACCCACAGAGGCAATCCGTTTTTTTAACGAAGTGCTGCAGTTAAACCCTTCTGCTAATTATGAAAACAGGGCAGTACTGCTCTGTAATATTGCTGCTTGTTACAATACCAAGGGGCAATTTAAACTGGCGGAACTCTATGCACAAAAAGGGATAGCGGCAGCTCGCAGCAAAAAAAGAAATATGGATCTTGCCAATGGACTAAACATCCTGGCACGTAGTTATTATCAGCAGGGGAAAATGGATAAAGCCATTTCTATTTTAAAAGAGGCTTCCGTGGTTAGAGAAAAAGTTGCCGATCCCTCTATGCTGGCATCCGATTATTTAGAGTTGGCCGACCTATACAGTAAGAATGCCCAGCCCTCCCAGGCCATTGCCTGGGCAAAAAAAGCAGAAGTATTGAGCACACAACATGCCATTAACTTAAAGCTGTCTGCTGTATACCAAACACTCTCTTCAGCTTACGAAAAGGCGGGCGATCATAAAAACGCTTTTCTTTATTTGAAAAAATTGTTGTTGCATAAGGATAGCCTGGCAGACGATCATTATAACCAGGCCTTTGCACAAATGCAGGTGCAATTTGAAACCCAAAAGAAGACAGCAGAGAACCTCCGGTTAAAAAAGGAGAACCTGGAAACGAAGCTCCAAAATAGCATTCAGCAACGCTGGTTGTTATTATTGGCAGCCGGTCTGGTATTGTTGACTGCATCGGGTATTTATATTTCTAAACTGATGAAGAGCCGATATAAAACCCGTCTAGCCCTGGAGCAATTAAACGAACAAAAAAAACGGATAATGGCAGTGATGGAAGCAGAAGAAAAGGAGCGGAGACGCATAGCCGGAGATTTGCACGACGGCGTGGGGCAAACACTAGCAGCCGCATCCTTGCAATTGACTAAAGCAAGGAAGGAGCAACAGTCCTTAGATAAGGTAGATGAACTTCTTAGCCAGGCGTGTACAGAAGTGCGCAGCCTATCGCACCAGGTAACGCCCGAATTGTTATTGCACTATGGTCTGGTAAAAGCATTAGAACAAGCAGTGGTCAGGCTGAATGATGCCAATGACAAAACTGTCTTCACGCTCTTTACCTATATAGAAGAAACCCTGGATAATGAAATGACATCGCTTACTCTTTATCGCTGCTTTCAGGAACTTTGTACAAATATTTTAAAACATGCCCATGCCAGCCAGGTTACGGTGCAACTGAATATGAACAGGGAGGAAATAGAATTGATGGTAGAGGATAATGGTGTTGGGTTTGAGCCCGGAAAAGCGATCAGTGGTCTTGGATTAAAAAACATGAAAAGCCGCATTGCACTATTCAATGGTGAATTGCTTGTAGACAGTACACCAGGAATAGGCACCACTACTATAGTAAGGCTTCAAATGTCTGCATTGGCTGAGGGCCCCACTAAAACAATATAGGTTTGGAAACAATAAAAGTCATACTAGTAGATGATCATGATATTCTGATGGATGGTATTGAAGCCATTTTGAAAGATGCATCAGATATACAAGTGGTGGACAAAGCCTCTTCTGCAGCCATTGCAGAAACATTGATCCAAAAACACCAGCCGGATCTTGTAATTACCGATATCAGCATGGGGGAAGTATCAGGATTAGAATTAACAAAGCGTATTACCCACCAATTTCCTTTGGTTAAAGTCCTGGTTTTATCAATGCACGACGATGTGCAGCATATTTCTTCTCTTATGGATGCTGGTGCTATGGGTTATCTGTTGAAGAATGTAAAACAGCGCGAATTGTTTGTAGCTATTGAAAATGTAATGGCAGGCCGGCAATACATTCAACAATCGGTTGCAGCTAACTACGCACGGTTCCGTCGACTACAACAGCAAGCCCGTAAGCAAAGTATACTTACGCCAAGAGAATTGGAGATAACACGGCTGATCGTAAGTGATTTAACCACTGCAGAAATAAGCCAGCAACTATTTTTATCTGAACATACAGTGGAAACCCACCGCAAAAACATTTGGCGCAAGACTGGTGTGAAAACAGCAATAGGTCTTTTAAATTATGTCCGGGAGCATGGCTTATTGTAAGCATTCTTTTGACCGTCTGCTCCAAAATACCTGCCAGTAGGTATTTTGGAGTCTGGTGATTTCACTTTTATTTGTGCTGCAATAGTTTAACAAAGGTACTTCAACTGCAAGCCTTAGAGAATGTTATGATAAAATATTTATACCTTATGACTACTGCTTTTGCCTGCATGACTACAATGGTCGCCTGCGGGCAGCAGAAATTTACAGGAACTTTTTCCAATGGCTACAAAGGAGCCAAACTCAATTTTGTATTGTCTGCCGATAAGAAATGGATCAAAGACCTTACGTTTACTGGCTACTGGCGATGTGGCGGCAGTACAGAAAGTATTACTGCCGGCCCTGAAAAAGCTTTTCCTATAAAAGATGGCCAGGTGGATGCTGTAATCACCGATCCTGAGAATGGAGGTTCATCGGCCTTCCGTTTTAACCTGAAAGGATTAATCAAGGGTAACATAGCTAATGGTACTTTCCGCATGAGTATTACAGGACTGAGCTGCGATACTTACTTATTGAATTGGACGGCAAATGCGAAATAAAAAACCAAAGCTAACAGCTTAAAGCCACGCGTTAAAAAATGCGTGGCTTTATTGATTACTTACTCCACCATAACACAAATATTTGATCTCCATAAAATAATCCATTCCATACTTGGAACCTTCCCGACCAAAGCCTGATTCTTTCATGCCCCCAAACGGTGCGACTTCAGTGGAGATGATCCCTTCATTAATCCCCACCATCCCATACTCCAATGCTTCTGCCACCCGCCAGCATCGATTTACATCCTTGCTATAGAAATAAGAAGCCAAACCATATTCAGTATCATTGGCCATTTGAATCGCTTCTTCTTCTGTATGGAAACGGAAAATAGGTGCTACAGGACCAAACACCTCTTCCCGGGCAATGTTCATATCAGGAGTGGCTCCCGCAAGTACAGTTGGCTGAAAGAACAAGCCTTCAATACCTTTCCCTCCGGTAGTAATAGAAGCACCTTTATCTACTGCATCCCTTATAAACTTCTTTACTTTTTCCAGTGCTTTTTCATTGATCAATGGGCCAATTTGCACATCTTTATCCAGCACATTTCCCACCTTTAATCCCTGTACTGCACGGGTGAATTTTTCAACAAACTCATCATATATTTTGTCCTGCACCAGTATCCGGTTGACACATACACAGGTCTGCCCATTGTGTCGATACTTGGAAGCAAGTGCTCCTTTCACTGCAGCGTCTATATCAGCATCATCAAATACAATAAAAGGTGCATTACCTCCTAGCTCTAGGGATAATTTTTTTAAAGTCGGAGCCGATTGGCTCATCAATATTTTTCCAATGGGAGTCGAACCCGTAAAGGATAGCTTGCGTACTTTTTTATTTTCACAAAACTCTTTTCCTACTTCACTGCTGTTTGCAGAGGTAACAGTATTATATACACCAGGAGGAAAACCTGCTTTCTCAGCCAAATAAGAAATAGCCAAACCTGTAAGGGGCGTCTCAGAAGGTGGCTTCACAATAACCGGACTTCCTGCTGCCAATGCCGGACCTACTTTACGGGTGATCATTGCCAATGGGAAATTCCATGGTGTAATAGCAGCAGCTACACCAACTGACTGCTTAATGACAACTAACCGTCTGTCCTGCGTATGCTGAGGTATTACATCTCCATATGCCCTTTTAGCCTCTTCAGCAAACCATTCAATAAAAGAAGCTCCATAAGCAACTTCGCCTAGACTTTCGGTCATCACTTTTCCTGACTCAATTGACATTAGGTGCGCCAGTTCTTCCTTGTGTTCCATCATCAGGTTAAACCAATTGCGCATAATAGCGGAACGTTCTTTACCAGTCATATCTCTATATTCCGGCCATGCAGCATCAGCAGCATCAATGGCTTTACGCACATCTTCCCGATCCATATCAGGCACAGCAGCAATAATTTCACCTGTAGCAGGATTATTAACATCAAAGGTTTTACCACTGTCCGCAGCAACCCACTTACCATTGACATATGCCAGATTTCTTATTATTTTTTTTTGTTCCATTTATTCACGGTTATTGTTGATCTAATGTATAAAATTAAATAGTTAATTCTTTTCCATCTGGAACAGTTCTGGCTTTGTTACTATACTGATCTATACAATAGCAGATAAAAGTAAATGAAACATTTTTAGGGATCTTTATGCTTTATATTCGTATGTTCATAATTGTTAAACGATAGAAAACAACATTTTCAATTAAGTTTTCCACATTTTTGTTTAAATAAAAAATAATGTTTTTTATTTGCATATTCGAACCGATGAAGAACTACCAAAACTAATATCTAAACCTTATGAAATTACTTATCATCTTCATGGCTTTGATGCCATCGCTTCTTCTATCTATCAGGAATAATTATCTGCGACTTCTATATTCTGCTTATAAAGTCTGAAAGGATTGGTTACCTGCCTCGTAGCATTAATCATTAATAATTGATCATAACAAAGTTTACATCGGTAAACTCATTTGCTTATTAGTATTTGTTGAAAAAAACAGTACTGGTCACCTCTGTGTGCATAACACCATATTGCCCTTAATGAATAGGCAATATGGGCTTAAAATATAGTATCCGCTAAGGTTATAAAACTGAAAAAATGAAATGTAAATTTCTTATTACCATACTCCTTTGCCTGTCTTTCCATTATCAATCATTTGCACAAGCAATACTTGATGCAACAAATGGATTAAATAAACCTAATTCGCATGCTGTTAGCTTGGGTGGTACACTAGAAAACAATACGACTATTGACCTCGGAAACTCTTTCTATTTCAGGTTAAGCAAAGCTTCACAAGATTATCTGCGTGTAGTAAACAATGGTAACATTGGAATTGGTATAGCCAATCCGTTAGCGCAATTACATACTTCAGGTACAGTACGTTTTGATATTTTTAAGAATAATGCTGATCGCGATTCCGTGTTATCTGCTGATGAAAACGGTAATTTATTCTTCAAAAAAATTATTCTGCCGGATAGCAGTAAGTGGGCCTGGAACGGAGTGCACATTTACAATAAGAATGGGGGTAATATTGGTATAGGAGTAACAAATCCCTTAGCAAAACTTCACGTTGATGGCACTATAAGGTTTAATATCCTTAAAAATAATGCTGCAGGAGACTCTGTATTGTCAACTGATGAGTATGGGAATTTATTCATGAAAAGGGTCGATAGCAGTAAATGGTCCTGGAATGGTAATAATATTTATAACAAGAGTTTTGGCAACGTCGGTATTGGTACAGCAAATCCTATGGCGCAACTTCATTCAACAGGATCAGTACGTTTTGATTATTTTAAGAACAATGAAGAAGCTGATTCTGTATTGACTACTGATAAAGATGGTTATTTGAAATTGAAAAAAATTGTGCTGCCAGACAGTAGTAAATGGGCATGGAGTGGAAACAATTTATTCAACAAAAATGGTGGGAATATTGGTATTGGCGTGATGAATCCAATTGCCAAACTTCACGTTGATGGCTCACTAAAATTCGATTCATTCAGAAATAATGCTGCAGGAGACTCTGTACTATCAACAGATGAAAACGGGAATCTTAGACTGAAGAAAATTGAGATTCCTGTTATTGATAGTAGTAAGTGGGCCTGGAATGGCACTAATGCTTATTATAAGGGTTCAGGCAATGTTGGGATAGGAGTGGAGAACCCGATTGCACAATTACATACGTCAGGTACTGTACGCTTTAACAAATTAGTCAACAATTCTTTCGAAGATTCTGTTCTTACTACTGATACATACGGCAACCTGAAATTAAAAGCACTTTCACCCTACGGTATAGACACGACAAAGTGGATGTTTAATGGTAATAATATTTATAATAATAACACAGGCAATATTGGTATTGGCACGACATTACCAACTTCAAGACTCCACACGGTTGGTTCTATCCGGTTTGAGGACTACAAGAATAACCTTCCAGGTGACTCTGTTTTAACAACAGATGTTTTAGGTAATCTAAAATTGAAAAAAATAAGTATTCCCGTTATTGATAGCAGTAAATGGGCTTGGAATGGTAGCAACATTTATTACAAAAGTTCTGGAAATGTAGGTATAGGATTAAATACCCCCTTGGCTCAATTACATACAACTGGTACAATACGTTTTGAGCTGTTAAAAAATAATCAGGCTGAAGATTCTGTATTAACAACTGACAACCTCGGTAATTTAAAACTAAGGGCTTTCCCATCAGGGATTGGTTTGGATACCACTAAGTGGGAAAACAATGACATTCATGTTTATAGCAAAAATTTGGGTAATGTTGGTATTGGTACCAGCTCGCCAACAGCCAAATTACATGCGCTTGGTTCTATCCGTTTAGAATCATTTAAAAATAATCTGCAGGGAGATTCTGTTCTAACAACCGATCCAGAAGGTAATCTCAAAATGATCTACATGCCATATGGCAGCGGAGGTGGAAGTGGTGCAACTTATAGTTTCCTGAATGGTGTTACTGGTTCAAATGGAAATGTATCCCTGGGAGGAACACTTACCGATTCTGTAAAAATCAATCTTGGTGGAAAAAAATTCAGCTTTAACCAGGGTAATGAAAAAGTATTCTCACTAGTGCCTAATGGATACACCAGCAGTGGTACTGAAATTTATAGTTTGACTGCTCATACTAATGTTTTCCTGGGCAATAAGCTGGATTCGCTTACATCTGGTACTCAGCTTTGGTTTAATGGTACCGGTAACAATGATGGCGTGTGGATGTCAAGATTAAATACTGCAATTGATGCTACTGAGTTAAGGATAAATATCGGTGACGATGGTGGCAGCAGCGATAAGTTTCACATTGGTTATAATCAAAATAATGGTAACGGATGGAAAACAAGCTTTGTAGCGCAAGCTAATGGACACGTTGGTATTGGTACATCTGAAGTTACGGGTCCGCTTTCCGTAGGCAGCCAGCACGGAGATAAGATGACTATTGGCAATAACCAATGGGCCAGTCCGGCTATTATTTCAACTGGTTCAGACGCACAGGGTAATGATTACACAGATTTGAAAGTTCCGGGTACCCAATTCAATAATGCTTATTTACGATTGAATAAAGCTGGCATTGTTAGTATTGGTGCTGCGAATATTGATACAGCTTACCGCCTGTGGGTAAATGGCAAAATCAAATCAAAAGGACTTAGGGTGCAAACATCAGGATGGGCTGATTTTGTATTCGAGCCAGCCTATAAGTTAAGAAGCCTGGGTGAGCTGGAAACATACATTAAAGCCAATAAACATTTACCGGAAATGCCTACTGCAGATGAGGTAGAAAAAGAAGGAAGTGATGTGGGTGAAACCCAAGTTAAACTGTTGCAAAAAATTGAGGAACTAACTCTTTACATTATCGAACAGAACAGGCGTGTTAAAGAACTGGAAGAAAATAATAAAAAACTGATGCAACAAAGTTTGCAGGTCTCTCAGTTGCAACAACAGTTGGAGGAATTGAAAAAATTAATGCTCAACAAATAAGCAGGCTTACAACAGGTAAACACATCCGGTAAGATATTGCATCATTCGTACTCTAATTCAAATTTCTGGCTGATGAAGCATAAACATAAATGGTTAACACGGAATTTCTTTTCCTTCATTTTTCTAATATTTTCGGTTATATCCTATGCAGGTGGAAGAGATTCCACCATAGTTCAAAATGCTTCATCTTTTCATGAAAGAATTAATACCAACCAGTCAGTTGCTGCTTCCAGCCGGACCTTTGCTGAGTTAGATAAATATCTTTCTGGACAGCAATTTTCTTTTCAGCAGCAATCTGAATTCAATAAAGAATATATTGATAAAGCCAACAAGACAAACCCTGGTATTGAGGAAGAGCGTCTGAAAGCACAAGCTGTTCTGGGTGAAATTGATGCAGCGAACAGTTATGTTGATTACCTGGCACCTTCTGACATTAATCAATTACCAATTGGTCTAAAGAAAAAAGTTGGTAATACAGATGTTACGATCGCGATCAGCAGTGCTGTTTTCACACCTAAATATGCCGAATTAACAGTTTTTGCACGGCTTAAGATCCCACAAGCTCCACATCAAATATTCTTTGGCGTAAAAGGTATCAAATTATCCTACAAAGGAGGCATCATCGGTGATGCCAAACTAGTTTTGCTGGGCGATGTTACCATACCCATAAATGGCGACAATGCAGCTTTGGTGCTGAAAGGCGGTTTCGACATGAATACCGGCCAGGCTACAGATAAAACTTACATCACCATTGATTGTAACGGGTTTAAAAACCTTGGGCTTACTGCGGCCATAGAATTTCCGAGATCGCTGATGCAACCTGTTGATGACAAAGGAAAGGTAGTTGAAGGCCGGGTTTCGGCAAGCATCAATAATCTAATTGTCAGCAACTGGAACGATATGATCACAACGGTTTCCTTCAACAAGGCGTTCCAAGTAAAAGGGTTGAACGGTATTGTTTTCAAAGTAAGTAATGCCGCATTTGATTTTAGCGATCATAGGAACAATCCGGATATCATATATCCTCTGGGTTACCAGCAAAAATACCTGCAGGCAGATAATTTGACTGCATGGAGAGGTGTATATGTAAAGGACTTGAGCGTTTCTTTGCCACCGGCATTTAAGGATAAAACGGATTCCACAAACCGGGTATCTTTTGGTGTCAATGACCTGGTGATTGATAACAATGGAATCACCGGGCAGTTTTATGCCCAAAATATTTTGCCCATCACCAAGGGCACTGCCTCGGGTTGGAAATTCTCTGTAGATAGTATAAGGTTGGCCATTGAAGCGAATCACCTACTAAGAGCCGGCTTTGGCGGCAGAATTGGATTGCCTGTTAACAATGACTATGATACTGCCAACAAAAGAAAATTTTTGGCCTATTCGGCCATCATTACCGCCAGTTCTGATTACGTATGCAGGGTAACCACATTAGATTCTATTGATTTCGATTTATGGAAAGCTAAGGTCTTACTAAAGCCTAATTCCTACATCCAGCTAACCGGCAATGCAGATGTATTGAAACCGGAAGCCATGTTGCATGGCAAAATGGGAATCGTTGCCAAATCCACTGATGAAAAGACAAGACCAGAAGGCAAAAATCCAGTTGCCGATCTGCAGGGGATCGAGTTTGAAGCTCTGCACCTGACCACCACTGCTCCATATGTAACCGCCCGGTATTTTGGTTATAAAGGTGAGGTGCGGGTTGGTAGTTTCCCTGTTTCAATAAGTGATATTGCACTACAATCAATGCCCAATGAAGAACTTGCCCTTGCTTTTAACCTGAAAGTGAATCTCCAGGAATCACAGTCTCCCGGCGACACAACACAGGCATCAGAATTTAGTGGCAGAACGCGTCTGAATTTAGTGGGTAAATTAAACAGGGAGCAGGGAATTCAATCCTGGAAATATGAGCGGTTAAGAATAGAAGAAATTGAAATCCATGCCAACATTAAAGAATCTTTTAAGATTGACGGATGGGTTCGGTTTATGGATGATGATCCTGTGTATGGTGATGGTTTTGCGGGTTCTGTAAAAGCAGCATTTACAAAAGGTTTGGATGTAAAAGTGGATGTAAATGCTGTATTTGGCAAAACCTCTTACAGATACTGGTACGTAGATGGCAAAGTAGATCTAGGAACAGGTGTTGGTGCTCCCATCAAAATACAAGGTTTTGGTGGCGGGGCATATTACCGCATGAAAAAAGACGGTTACGATCCTGCCTTTTCTCCAACAGGTATTAAATATACTCCTGATTCAACAGCAGGTCTTGGTGTAAAAGCCGCAGTGCTCTTTAGTGTAGGCGACAAAAAAGTGGCCAAAGGTGAAGCTTCTTTTGAAATGGCTTTCAATAGAGGAGGTGGCCTGCGTTACATTGGCTTCTTCGGTTTTGCTAAAGTGCTGAGTGAAATAAATATTCCTGCAGGTGTAGAAAGTTTTGTAAGCGGTCAGTTAGGTAAGATGGAAGACAAGCTGAAAAGCATGGACGCCGCTGTTAAAGGCCAACTGGAGCAATTAAAATTAACCGATCCTGATGAGGCTGCAAAACAACAATCCGTCACAGCGGAAAGGATTGATGAAGGGCTGTCCGCATACCTGGGCATTCAATATGATTTTAACGCCAGAACCCTGCATGCCAATTTCGATCTCTATATCAATGCAGCCAAAGGATTATTAACAGGAATAGGAGAGAACTACAGGGCAGGATGGGCCGTACTGCACGTGGAAGCGGATAAAACATGGTATTTGCATGCCGGCACACCCACAGATCCCATAGGTATACGGTTTGGCATAGGACCCATTGCGGTACGTACCACCTCCTATTTCATGGCTGGTCATAACATTCCGGCATTCCCTGACCCTCCGCAGAAAGTGATCGATATCCTGAGGGAAAGTGGTCTTCAATACACCAACAATATTAATATCTCTGATGCAAAAGCAGGCAGGGGCATTGCCTTCGGCGCAGGCATCAGTGTAAGCACTGGCGATATCCGGGCACTCATTTTCTATGCGAACTTTTCTGCAGGTCTCGGCTTTGATGTAATGCTGAAAGACTTCGGCAACGCGCATTGTGAAGGTAGCACCGAACGCATAGGAATCAACGGCTGGTATGCCCAGGGACAGGCTTATGCTTATTTACAAGGTGAATTGGGCGTAAGAGTGAAGCTAGGTTTTATTAAAAAGAATATTGCCATCATTAAAGGAGGCGCCGCTGCCTTGCTACAGGCTAGATTACCCAACCCAACATGGGTAGGAGGCTATCTCGGCTTTCATGTGAATATCCTTGGCGGTATGATCAAAGGCCGTTTCAATATGAAATTCAGTTTTGGTAACGACTGTAAGATTACCCAGGAGGAAGGAGCTACAGAAGAAAACCTGACAATAATTCAGGAACTCACACCAGAAAATGGAGCTACCAATGTCAGCATATTAGTCAATCCCAAACTCAAATTCACCATTGCTCCAGATAAGATATTGGAAGCACCAAAAGAAGACGGTAGCGGAAATGACTATTATAAACCGCAGCTCGATAAGTTTAAGATCTACAAGGGCACTACCGAAATACCTGCCTCTATGCAATACAATGAAGACGGCAATGAGCTTACACTCATGCCAGAAGCAGTGTTTGCACCCAATACAGCATATAAGGTTGTAGCCATTGTAAGTTTTCAACAGTTGGTGAATGGAAAATGGGTAGCACTATCAGATAATGGCATCCGGGTAGAGGAGAAAAAAGAATACAGCTTCACTACAGGTGCTGCTCCGGATGTGATTCCTCATACCATGATTAAACGGTTGTATCCTTTCTTCAATCAGCGTAACCTTTATAAGGATGAATCTAAAAATGGATTGATTGAGTTGAACCAGGATTTCTCTCCATTCTTCCAAAAGTTCAATAAATGGAAAGTAAGGATTGAGAACGAGCAGGGAGGTGAAATAGGTACATCCTATGCTTCCACAGATGGTTTAAGACGGTTCAATTTTACTTTACCTGGTAATCTCAATACAGCTTCCACTTATAAAATGTTGCTGCTTGGAGAAGGTCCTACAGATGCCAGTTCGGATGTAAACAAACCAGGTCTCGAATTGACCTTTACCACCAGCCGCCACACAACCCTGGCAGCCAAAATACAGAGCTTACTAACCACCCAATCAATTGTAGGAAGGATATCATCAGACGTAATTGATCTACAGGCTCAGGTAAATGATTATGAAGGGTTTGAATTGTATGAGCTGACAGGAAATCAATATACAGGCAATAAACCGGTAATAGAAGGCGAGATCAATGTTGAAGGTGAACAGTACTACAACAACTTTATCAAACCATTGTTGTATCCGAACTATCCGGGTCCGATGAGAACACCCGATGGCACCATCATCACCATTGACGATCCTGCTGCGCAATTGTATGGCGTGCCACCTTTCAAAGCAATCACGCCTTCCTGGTACTATGTGTCGGCCTTACAATCAGGTGTGTATAGTGATTACCTACGCAACCGTTTGCCTTTTGTCTATAATGCAAACAAGTATTATAACCTTCATTTCCTGGAGCTGAGAAAGAAGATTATCAACAAGTATTTGAATCAGGGTGGAATACTGGTAGACCCAACCCAGCAAAGCCAGGTGCCACCTGAATTCTATAAACTGGTTAATGAAGCATTTCCCTTCATGCTGAAAGGACAATACAAGGCAAAACTGACTTTCGTTCAATTGGATGGTATGAAAGGAACCTCTGGAGAATTCATTTACGAAAACCCGATCGAGTAATTGATAAAAATAATTATGAAATATTTTCTCTTTATATGGACACTATGTCTTGGCTATATCAATCAGGTACATGCACAGGTGAAAAAAACGCCTGCTCATAAATCAAATTTCTATAGTATAGCAAGAGCTTCTAAATCCGCTATCCTCATCCGCTGGGCGCCAGCAGATGAGGGTGCCTGGACTTTGGGGAATAAATATGGCTACGGGTTGGAACGCTACACTATAGCCAGAGATGGAAAAGTACTCAACAGGTTTGAGCGCAGCCAGTCGAAAATAGTTTTTAAACCCCATCCTTTACCAGACTGGGATTCGATTGCTCATAACAGCGATTATGCTGCTGTGATGGCCCAGGCCATTTATGGAGAAGATTTCGAAGTTGATATGTCCGATCAACAAGGGTTAGCCAGGATCATCAATGAAACAGAAAAGCTCAAACAGCGCTACAACATGTCCATGTATGCAGCCGATCACAGCTTTGAAGCAGCTTGCTTTGCAGGTCTGGGATGGACAGACACCAACGTAAAGCCGGGTGAAAAATACTTCTACCGTATCTTCTCATTAATACCTAAAGAAGTAAGAACACTTGATACTGCTCTGATCTATATAGGTTTAAATGATCACAAACCACTTCCCAAGCCATCAGATATTCTGACGGAGTTCGGTGATAAAACAGCCCTGCTCAAATGGGATTTTGACACCTATAAAGAGTATTATACCTCTTATATCATTGAGCGTTCTGATGATGAAGGCAAATCGTTTAAAGCTTTGTCCGATAAACCGGTAACCTCTTTGAACGATAAAAAGCAAAGCAGCGCCACAGGAAGTATTTTGTACATTGATTCTTTGAATAACAATGAAACGGAGTACCACTACCGCGTTGCTGGTGTATCGCTCTTCGGCGACATTGGTCCTTATTCCAATATCGTAAAAGGAAAAGGGAAAACCGTACTTCCATTAACACCCAACATTTCACGTATCATCTTAAATGAAAAAGGCGAGTACCAGTTGAATTGGGAATTTGAAGATTCGCTCAACAGCCTGGTCAAAGAATTTCGTGTCAACCATGCTGAAACAATAGGAGGTCCGTATACAACCACCAGGCGCAATCTTTCCTCGCAAACAAGAAGTGTTACAGTAGATAGCTTGTTTTCCACGAATTATTTTACAGTAACAGCAATTTCCAAAGATGGAGAAGAGCGCACCTCTATGCCTTATCTCCTGCAGCCCGAAGACTCTACGGCTCCTACTGTTCCTACTGGCTTGCAGGCAACAATAGACAGTAATGGCATCGTAACATTGAAATGGAATGCAAACACGGAAAAAGATCTGGCGGGTTATAAGATTTTCAAAGCCAATGTGAAGAGCCATGAGTTTACACCATTGATGGATTCCTTGTGGAGCCAAACCGAAATAAAGGATACGGTAAACATACAAAGCCTGAATAGCAAGGTATTTTATACCGTCCGTGCTGTCGATACCCGCTACAACCAATCAGGATTCACACCGGTAATCGAGGTAAAAAAGCCGGATGTGATTCCTCCTTCCCAACCAGTATTAGCTGGGTATGAGGTAACGGAAAAAGGCGTAAAAATTCAATGGATCAACAGCAGCGATGAGGATGTAGTGGTGCATAAAATATACCGCAAACTTGTTGACGGCACAGGCTCGCAATGGCAGTTATTGCAAACTGTTAATGATAAAAGCAAACAGGAAACTACAGATATCGATTATGTGGAAGGGAAAACATACAGTTACACATTAATAGCCGTTGATAGTTCTAGACTGGAATCAGCACCTGCCATTCCCTTAACAATTAGTATTTCTGTAAAGCGAATAAAAGAAGCGATTAAAAAACTTGATGTTGCGGCGGACAGAGAACACAGGTTCATTACACTGAATTGGGAACATGCTCCAAATGCAAAGAACATTCGTCAGATCGAGATTTACCGTGGCGAAGACAAGCAGTCTGTAAGCCTATACCAGCAACTCGATAAGGATGCCCAAAGCTTTGTGGATAAAGACTTAAGGATAAATACCAAATATAAATATGCAGTGAGGGCAGTGTATAGCAATGGCGCGTATTCAGATTTCATAACAAAAAGTGTAATCTACTAAATATAAGGTAGTATGAGGAAATTAGTACTTGCTACAATATTATTTCTGATTGCATTGCAATCTCGAGTAAATGCACAGAATCCTACTATTAAACCATTGCAGTATAGTGTTTTAATTGAAAGGACGGTTAAACACAGAGCTGATTATCAATGCTATAAATGGGAAAGAGGCAGTTCCGGAGTTGGGTGCATCACGGAACCTTATTTTTTATATGGAGGGGGAGGTAACAATCCTTATTATGGAGCCTGCATGGTGGTCGATCCAACTTGTAGCAGTATGGCCGATGGATATGATAAAGTAAAGATTAGAATTTTCAAAAATAATAACCTTCAATTTAACACTGGAGTAACCGATATTATACCCACAGATATATCAAAGGGAAGTACAATGAAATTTTATGATACCCTGCCCATTTATCAAACAGATTTTGACATCACAAAAATAGAAGTTGAAATAACTGAAGGTACAGTATATAAATATCCTGAAGATTATTATAAATATTATCATGGAAGTGGCCTGACATATCCATTCCATACAAATTTTTATGAGAAAAAATATGGTCCTGTTGCATTTTTTCCCAAAGGTGAATTTTATGATCAGACATTTATTAACAGTTCTGATCGCTATATTGTGGAAACAAGAATAAGAGTTATCCCCAACCTGGACCCAACCTTCACATTACCAAGCCATGATAAGATTTCAATTGTCGCCACGGGCTTCAAACCTTATTCATGGCCGATTGTCTGGGAATACCGTGATATTTTAACAGAAACATGGAAAACAATTCCTGACTCATATATTTCATCTGCCTCAATTTATGGTATTCCGGAAATTTCAGGAGTTGGATTAATTGGAAATAATTATACAAATTTATTGAATACAACCATTAATATAAGAGCCCGCAGTACCGGTGTTAGTAAAGATACCTCAGACATTGTGCCCTTTACTTTACGGCTTTCATCTCCACATATCAGCAGTGTATCACCCATAAACCTGAATTGTTACGAACACGATGAAGGCTCCTTGAACATTAAATTTGACCGCCCTTTGTTAACAGGAGAAAAACTAAATATTCTTTTATACGACACTATAAACCGGGTGAACTATTCAGCCCTTAATATATCTTCTCTGGATGCAAACAACACTTACACCTGGAAGAATGAATTAGGTGCAGGCCGGTATTTTATAGCCTTGTTAGGCAAATACGCAAAGGGTATCGAATACGACTTGAATGTATACAACCGAAATCATACAGTGAACTTGTATACTGCTTTAAACTCTATAAATTTTGATGACGGCTTTACTACGCCTGAAAATGACGATTTCAATGCCTTTACAGATTTTACAGGATATGCCCAGGCAACTTATACGGGTGCTATTAACCACCTGGCGTTCCAGGAATTAACCCAGCCTGAAAAAATCAGGTTTGCTGTACAGGTTGATAAAAACATCAAGTGCAAAGGAGCTGCAGCAGGTGCCATTAAAGTGGCAGTTACCGGAGGGTTATTTAATTATAAATACAGCCTAAAGCATCAAGATGATGAAGCTTATTTACCTTGGGTAAACTTTGATAACAATAATCGGAGCTTTGTTAATCTCCCTAATATTTTCAATGCTTCAAACGCAGTAACCCAGTCCATCACAAACCTCAAAGCCGGAAAATATACCATCAGGGTGCGTGATGCAGTGGATTGTTTTGCCAAAGACTCCGCTGGTAATGAAGTAACCTTCTCTTTTGAAATAAAAGAACCGGAAAAAAGCCTTACTGTTGACTTGTTTGAAATATCGCCCATCACAGCACATGATGCAGCAAACGGTGGCATTAAAGTACGCATCAGCGGTGGTACATCTTTCGCCACATCAGGAGATGCACAACAATATCCTTATAAAGTGGAATGGCGGGATTCTGCATCTAATCAGTTGATCAGCAATTTCCAGCAAAGCTATACTGGTGAAGTGCATGAAACATCAATAAATAACTTAGGAGATGGCACTTATAAGCTCCTTGTATACGATAAAAGTTTCAATGTAAGTGATCCAGATAACCCTCATAATGTGGGCTGTTATTTGGATATGCAGGTCCCTGTTAAAAAACCCAAACCACTTTCAGTATATATAGATCCAAAAGCAGGAATTTCATGCCACAACAATGCAGATGGACAATTGTTAGCCAAAGCATCAGGTGGTATACCAATTGATTTTAAAGGATATATTTTCAAATGGTTTAAAATAAATGGTGAAACGGCAACCTTGCTAACCGCAACAGACAGCATATTAAGCGATGCCGCTACAGGTACATATAGAGTAGAGGCAAGTGATAAATATGACAATAAAGCGCTCTCAGAAGCATTTACGCTCACACAACCAGACCCCCTGCGTCTGGAGCTTTCCTCAACCCCTGCTTCTTGTTACTCCAGTTTCAATGGTAGTATGGCTGTAAAGGTTTCAGGTGGTACTCCGTTTGGGAATTCTTCCAAACCATATGTATACGAGTGGAGTAACGGCGCTAAAACGGCTATAGTAGATAAAGTAGCAGGTGGCAATTATCTAGTTGTTGTACGTGACAGCATGTCTTGTATCGCAAAAGACACCGTGAGCGTTACCTCTCCGGTGCAAGTGATCGCTTCTTTCGGAGTGCAACCAATAACCTGCTTCAATCAGAATGATGGACAGATCAGTGTTCATGCAACCGGAGGCACTACACCTTATTCCTATCAGTGGAGTAATGGGGCTGCCACAGCTTCAATTTCTAACCTTGCTCCGGGCAGGTACTGGTATACCGTTAGTGATGCCAATGGCTGTTTTGATACTGATACACTTGTCCTGGATCAGCCGGATAACTTAGTACTAGACCTGGGTCCTGACAGAAAGATATGTGCAGGCCAAACCATTCACTTCAATGCTTCAGTTTCTGATACAGCAGTTTTAACTTATCAATGGAATGGTGATAACGGCTTTACTTCCAACACGGCCAAAGTAGGCATTAAACTGCCAGGCACATATACTGTATCCGTTGCCAACCGCCGTGGATGTATACTCAGGGATACTGTTACACTTACCAGTTTGCCCGATTCCGTAAAAGCCGACTTTATTGTATCCACCCAGGCGTTTGCCAACGAAAGCGTGCATTTCATTAACATTAGCCGGCCCAAGGCAGATAGTGTAAGCTGGATGATTCCACAAACTGGCAATGCCATAAGAATTGTGCAGCAAAACAATGACAAATGTGAATTGGTGTTTGCAGATACAGGCCGTTATGAAATAGCCATGAGAACCTATTTCGCAAACGGCTGCCA
>CBKWHA010000093.1:0-18449 GCA_966674115.1 uncultured Chitinophagaceae bacterium | reverse complement strand
TTATAGTGAACAGCGTGGTCTCAACCCTGGCTCAGATCCATCCATCTTTTGTCCGTATAAATGCCTGGCCCACGTTTCTTTCATCGGCACTGGTTGAGGCAAGTTGTCTGAACGATGAAAAAAAGAAACGAGCAGAAGAAGCACTGTCCCTGTTCAATAAGAAGATAGAGTGGGTGCCCGATGAGCCCGGATTCATAACACCAAGAATCATTTGTATGATCATCAACGAGGCCTTTTTTGCCCTCTCCGATGGCGTCAGCACCAAAGGAGAAATGGATACCGCCATGAAGCTCGGTACCAACTATCCCTACGGACCATTTGAGTGGGCACAAAAGATCGGGCTGGAAAATATCACTACCCTATTAACAACTTTGAGTAAACACCAAAGCCGCTATACACCCAGCAAATTATTATTAGAAACTTATTTGAACCCCAAAGCCCACAACTTCGCAACCTAAAAATTGCCCATGACCGACTCATAACTCATAACTCATAACCCATAACTCGTAACCCATTGCGCCTTGCCTATTGCTCATTGCCCGTTTCCTACTCATTACTGATTACTCATCATTCATCTTTCATCTTTCATAAACTTTTTCCCAACCCTCTGTAACTTTTCCTTCCCTCGAACGTTCAACCAAAAAGATTAAACTTTGCAAGAGAATTTTAACTTGTAAACACGTAAACATGTGAACTTGTTAACTCAAAGCTTGCATACGCTGTATCAACCCTGTTTATGACGGAAAAAGAATATAATGACTGCGTTTCGCAGTATTCCGATAATGTTTACCGGTTTATTGTGAAGAACCTGCGCCACGAGGAGGACGCCCGCGACGTAGTGCAAACTGCTTTTGAAAAGTTGTGGGTAAACAGGGCTGAGGTAGAAGGGGCAAAAAGCAAGTCATATTTGTTCACTGTGGCTTATAATCAGATGATCGACCACTTGAGGAAGATAAAACGAGTACATTTGAAAGACGAATTTGCTGCTGAGGTGAAGGTAGCAAGCATGCCTGTGAACAATGCTAAAAAAGTATTGGAAGAAGCATTGGCAAAACTGAGCGAAACGCAGCGTTCGCTGGTGCTGTTGAAAGATTATGAAGGCTATAGTTACGAAGAGATCGGGCAGATCACTGGCTTGAATGCTAGCCAGGTCAAGGTTTATCTGCATCGTGCACGCATTCAATTAAAAGAATATATTGTAAAAGTTGAGAATGTCATCTAATCCTTACCATAATAATTTTATTATTACACGCAGCAATTACGAAGAGTATTTCTTGCTGTATGTAGACGATGAGTTGACCGCAGAAGAGAAAGCTGCTGTTGACGAGTTCCTGCTGCTCAATCCAGACCTGCACCAGGAATTGGAACTCTTGCTGCAAACAAAGCTCCCGCTGGAGATGGTGCCTATAGAAGAAAAGGAATCACTTCTTTCTGCTAATATGAAAGCTAAAGAATTGGATGAAGCCCTGCTGCTCTATCTGGACAACGAATTAAGTGAAGAGGAAAAAAGACAGGTAGAAGAAAACCTGGAAAATGATGCTGCTTACCGCCTGCAATATGAGCTTTTGCTGAAAACCAGAAGCGATGCCGATGAAAAGGTAGTATGTCCATTCAAAGAAGAATTGTACCGTCGTGAAGAAAGAAAGATCCCCGTGCTCTGGTGGCGGGTTGCGGCTGCCGTGTTGGTGGTTGCTAGCATGGCTACTTTTATCCTCACATTCCGAAACCAGCCTGATACAATAGCTACCCGTCCTGCTGAAGAACAATCACAATCTTCAACAAATAAGGATATCAAAAGGCCCGCGCATGTTCAGCCTGCCAAAGAGATAGCTGTTGAAAAGACCAGCAGACCCACAGAAAATAACAGTGAGGATGTTGCTATTGTTTCCAGGCAAAATAAAGAAGAGAGAGAAACAGTAAAAAAGCCAAACAAAGTGCGTTTGCAAACAGCTCCTGTTGAAGAGGAAACAATAGTGGTAAATATGCGGCCAAGGTTAAATGATGTGCCTGTGCTGATGCCGGAAAAAGTGGAGCCGGTTAGGAAACCTTTAACTAAAGAGCCTGTAACTTCTGAACCTCTCTATACGTACAACAGTACAGATGCACCAGTAAATACGGTACCGGCTGTTGCAGATGAAACCGAAAAAAGCAGATCGTCACTAAAAGGGCTGCTGCGCAAAGCGGCCCGTAATGTAGAACGCCGTACGAACATCAAAGTAACCAATGAAAACGATGAACTTCTGATCGGCGCAATGGCTATCAGCTTGAAATAAGAATCACCATTCACAATTTACAAACACTAAAGAGATGAAAAGAATTGTACTTGCAGCCATCGCAACCGGAATTGTTATGACTTCATTTGCCCAGGCCGACACTACGAAAACAGAAAGGGCAGACACAATAAAGGTGGGTGGCATGATCATCATCCGCAAAGGCGATAAGAGCGACTCTACATGGCATAAGGAAATTCAGATCTCAAACCGGAAGAGAGGTTCTACAAGGAATACCAATTGGGGAATCGTTGACCTGGGATTTGCCAATTACTCAGATAATAGTAACTATACGGCTGCTGCAACCAGTGGCTTTACCCAGCCCGGCTTAACAGAAGATGACCTGAAACTGCGCACGGGCAAGTCCGTAAATGTCAACATCTGGTTTTTTATGCAGCGCCTGAACCTTATTAAAAACGTGGTGAACCTGAAATATGGACTTGGCCTCGAATTGAACAACTACCGTTTTGATAACGAGTCCGTTCGCCTCCAGGAAGATCCGACAAGGATTGTTTTGGATAATGAACTGAAGGGTGTCAAGAAAAACAAACTGGCGGCAGACTATGTTACCGTGCCCATGATGTTGAACTTCAATTTCGCACCCAACAAAAAACATGGCTTTGGCTTTAGTGGTGGTGTAAGTGGTGGCTACCTGTACTCCGCTCGCCAGAAGTTCAAAATGGATGACAACAAAGACAAAACCCACGACGATTTTAATCTGCGCAAATGGAAACTCTCCTACATTGGCGAATTGAGTCTGGGCGTTGTGCGTTTGTATGGCTCCTACGCCACACAAAGCATGTGGGAAAAAGGCCTGGACCAAACACCCTACACAGTGGGCTTGAGGTTAAGCTATTTTTAAGTTTGTAGTTTATGGTTTTTGTTAAGATTTTATTTTTCGGAAAATAAAATCAAACTTTGGCGCGTTAGTTTATTCTAACCGCTAAACCTGAATACCGAAATGAAAACCACCTTGTTTTTGTCCGTGCTTCTCATTGGAGGCAGCTATCTCTACCCTTCATCTTCCGAAAAAAAGGTCAGCAACAATTTTAAGGCATATAAAGTAAGCAAAGCAAAAAGGCTGTCATCCTTGCCCATAGCTCCTGTCCGCATTGTAGTTGACAAATCTGACTACGAATTGCACGTATTTGATGCAAAGGGTTGGTATGCTACCTATCCCGTGGTTTTTGGAAACAACCCCCTGGCCGATAAAAAAATGGAGGGCGACCGCTGTACGCCTGAAGGAAGCTTTAAAATTACAGCTAAACGTTACCATAACAAATGGAGTCGCTTCCTGGCACTTGATTATCCTACAAAGGAACAACTGGCAAAGTTTGCTGAAAGAAAACGAAGGGGCGAAGTGCCCCCTTACGCCTCGCCAGGCGCCGGCATTGGCATTCACGGCACCTGGCCCCATGAAGATTTTGTAGTGGACCGCTATAAGAACTGGACCAATGGCTGCATTGCTCTTAAACGTGGTGATGTGGAAGAATTATACAACTACATTGGCGTTGGTACCCCGGTATTGATCAAGAAATAATTACAGCTTCCCTTCCGCGATCTCATTCACTACATTCGGATCCAACAGAGTCGTTGTGTCGCCAAAGTTGTTCTTCTCTCCTTCGGCAATTTTCCGCAATATCCTCCGCATGATCTTGCCGCTTCTGGTCTTAGGCAGACCACTAACGAACTGAATCTTATCCGGCTTTGCAATAGGACCAATGATGCGGGAAACAGTTTGCAGAATATCCTGTCGCATATGCGCTTCATCTGTATGCATTTCCTGGCAGATCACATAAGCATAAATGCCCTGTCCTTTGATGTCGTGCGGATAACCAACAACGGCACTTTCCACAACGCCTGCGTGCATGTTGATAGCGTTCTCTACTTCTGCTGTGCCTATACGGTGGCCGCTTACGTTCAACACATCATCCACCCTGCCGGTGATCCGGTAATTGCCATCTTGATCCCGCAAAGCGCCATCCCCGGTAAAATACAGGTTCTCATATGTAGAGAAATAATTCAACTTGAAGCGTTCATGGTCGCCATAAGTGGTCCTGAGAATGCCTGGCCAGGGCGCTTTGATGCACAAGTTGCCTGATGCCGGGTTGCCTTTGATCTCTGCTCCGTTCTCGTCCACCAATACAGGCTGCACGCCGGGCAGCGGCAGCGTGGCATGTGAAGGTATGGCTGGCGTTACGCCCGCCAGATTGGAAATAAGGATACCACCGGTTTCGGTTTGCCACCAGGTATCTACAATAGGGCATCTCTTTTTTCCTACATGTTCATCGTACCAATGCCAGGCTTCTTCGTTGATGGGTTCTCCAACAGTGCCCAATACTTTTAATGAAGAAAGGTCAGTGCCTTCAAAGGGTTGTTTTCCAAAGCCCATGAGCGAACGGATGGCAGTAGGGGCGGTATATAATATATTAACCTTGTACTTATCTACGATCTGCCAGTAACGGCCGGCATCAGGCCAGGTTGGAATGCCCTCAAACATCAGCGTTGTGGCACCAGCAGCCAATGGACCATAAACAATATAGCTATGTCCTGTGATCCAGCCAATATCGGCTGTACAGAAATGAATGTCACCAGGCTGGTATTGGAACACGTTTACAAACGAGTAGGCCGTAAACACCATATAGCCGCCACAGGTATGCACCACACCTTTAGGTTTACCCGTAGAGCCGGAAGTATATAATATGAACAGCATGTCTTCGGCATCCATTTCTTCAGCCGTACATTCCTGCAGACCCAGGGTTTCCACCTTCTTGATCTCATCTTCCCACCACACATCCCGGCCTTTGATCATGCTGACAGGCGTACGGGTGCGCGTACACACGATCACTCTCTTTACAAACGGGCAGGCAATGAGTGCATCATCGATCACGCTTTTCAAGGGAATATCCTTGGCTCCGCGGAAAGCGCCATCACAGGTAACAATATATTCTGCCTGGGCATCCTGAAGACGGTCGGCAATACTTTGGGCAGAGAAGCCGCCAAAGATTACAGAGTGAATAGCACCAACGCGGGCACAGGCCAGCACGGCAATAGCCAGCTCAGGGACCATGCCCATGTAAATACATACCCTGTCGCCTTTTTGAACACCGTTGTTCTTAAGTACATTGGCAAACTGGCAAACCTTGTCGTAAAGGTTCTTATAGGTGAGAACGCGGTGATGTTCTTCCGGGTCATTGGGTTCCCATATGATAGCAGGCTTGTCTCCTAAGGTCTGCAGGTGACGGTCAAGGCAGTTTTCCGTAATGTTGAGCTTGCCGCCTTCAAACCATTTGATGTTTGGCTCCGTAAAGTTCCATTCAGAAACCTTATCCCATTTTTTACGCCAGTGAAAATTTTCGGCAATTTCACCCCAAAAGGCATCGGGTTGTTCTACACTCTTTTGCCATGCTTGCTTATAGGCTTCAAAAGACTTGATCTGATAAGGATAAGACATCGTTAGTATTTTGTTTGTATTCTATAGCTTGTTATTAATGAGTCAGGTTTTTAGTACCTGCCACCGTATAAAGAAAAACAATTCACATATTTTAAACAAGAAGAAATTCTTTTTTCTTGTTTCTACCTATAGCTTTACAACATAAAAATTACGTTTGAAGAGAATCCTTGCATACATTCTGCTTTTGATCATGGCTGTTCAAATACTGCCCCAGTCTTTATTTGAACAGGAAATGAAAGCAGTTGTTGTGCTGGAAAAAGAAATGAAAGGCGAAGACAACTTAAAAGAAAAATCCGGCAAAGAGGCTAAGATTGCTGCTCTTCACAACCACGATTTTACCAATATTGCAATCGATCTTACACCTGCATTGCGACAACATTCCCCTCTGATACTTTCTCCAGAAAAGGATGTTGCAACTCCTCCTCCTGATATCTGCTGATATCCATTCTTGATTATTTTTTAAAGGTTTGATGTACTTACAAAGCGCAATGCGCCGACTGGTATCAACAGCCAATACATTTTGCTGCTGTATGGATATTTGTCATTCAAACCCTTCCTTTTGTTTCTTCATATTAAAGCTAAAACCATGCTGTGGCAAAAACACCCTGTTACAAGAGTTATGGACCTTGTAAAGCAGGAAAAAAGTCTCATATATTCTATTTACTTCTTCGCCATATTAACGGGCTTGATACAGTTGACTCTGCCGGTGGGTATTCAGTCTATCATCAACTTTGTACTGGCAGGCAGTTTCTCCATGTCGCTAGTCATCCTGATCACATTGGTAGTAGCCGGTGTTTTCACCTCAGGCATGCTCCAAGTCAGCCAGATGAAAATCATTGAAACCATCCAGCAAAACCTCTTTGTTAAATATGCTTTTGCATTTGCAGAACGCATTCCGCAGATAGACCTAAAAAAGGCCGATAATTATTACCTGCCAGAACTGGTAAACCGCTTTTTTGAAATCCCTAATCTCCAAAAGGGCCTGGCCAAGCTCTTGCTGGATATTCCGGTTGCTTTTATTCAAATACTATTTGGGCTGATGCTGCTTTCCTTCTATCACCCGGCATTTATTTTCTTTGGCTTGGTACTCCTGCTCTTACTCTGGCTGACTGTACGCTTTACTGGTAACAAGGGGTTGCAGTCAAGCTTTGAAGCAAGTGCATACAAATATCAGGTTGCGGGCTGGCTGGAAGAACTGGCAAGAGTAGTGAAAACATTCAAGTTCTCGAAAGGTTCGGCTATTCACCTCCAAAAGGCCGATGAAAAAACAAGCAATTACCTGCAGGCCAAAACACAACATTTTTCCATCTTGCTGTTCCAGTACAAGATCATGGTGGTATTCAAAACGCTGATCACCGCTTCCATGCTTATCGTGGGTTCTATTTTGTTATTGAATCACCAACTGAACATAGGACAGTTTATTGCGGCAGAGATCGTGATCCTCACCATTATTACAGCAATAGAAAAAGTGATCGCGAACCTGGATAGTATTTACCAGATACTGACTTCGGTAGACAAGATTGCCAAGGTCACTGAAAAGCCTGTTGAAGTGCATGGGACTAGAGAGATCGATCCGTTGCAGAAAATTGCTATTTCGTTCCGCAACGTATCATTCGGCTATCAGGAAGGTCAAACGGTTTTGAACGGGATTTCTTTTGAGATCAATGCGGGCGATAAAGTAATGATCCAGGGCAGGGAAGGCGTGGGTAAAACCACTTTGCTAAAGTTAATGACAGGCTCTTACCTTGATTTTGATGGAGCCATATTGATCAATAATATACCCATTGGCAATTATAATATTTCATCCCTGCGCAACAACACGGGTACCTTTTTAAACCTGCAGGATATCTTCCAGGGAACCTTATTGGAGAATATCACAATGGGCAACAACGACGTAGATGTAGAAGAGATCATTACCCTGGCGCGGCAGATCGGCTTATATGATTTCATTGCAGGTCTCAAAGAAGGCCTGAACACAGAGTTGGAAACATCCGGGAAAAGATTGCCCGCTACCGTTATCCAAAAAATCCTGATGGTAAGGGCATTGGTGAAAACCCCCAAACTGGTACTGATAGAGGAGCCTTTTGCAATGCTGGAAGAACCATATAAGAGCAACCTGAGAGGCTTACTGGAGCAAATGTCCTCGACTGTAGTGGTCGTAAGCAATGACATACCTTTTGCCAGACAGTGCAACAAAACCATTTACCTGGGTTAGCAACACGCAACAATCCTATTTAATTAATTCTTAAACAAGATATTATGAACACCAGGCAACCTGAGTTCAAATCATTTACCCGCGTCTACCGTTATAATAAAAAGAGCCGCATTCATATCTGGCTGACCGGGTTTTTCCTGACCGCATTAATTATTCTTTTCTTACCCTGGACTCAAAATATAAGAGCCAGTGGTACAGTGACCACACTGCGGCAGGAAGACAGACCGCAGGAAATTAATTCCATCATTGCCGGAAGAATTGCAAAGTGGCATGTAAAAGAGGGCGATTTTGTCAATGCTGGAGATACGATCTTACAACTGGCTGAAATAAAAGATGCTTACCTCGATCCCCAGTTGCTGGACCGTACGCAGGAACAATTAGCTGCCAAACAGCAAAGTGTTGCCTATTATAAAAATAAAGCCAGCGCAACAGGCAATCAGATCAGTGCATTGCAGGAAGCATTGCAATTGAAACTGGCACAGCTTCAAAACAAATTAAGCCAGATTAGTTTAAAGGTACAGAGCGACAGTATGGAAGTAATTGCTGCCACCAATGACCTCAATATTGCCGTCAGGCAGTTAAGCCGGCAAAGAACATTGTATGATAGCGGTCTGGTATCACTGACACAACTGGAACAGCGCAATCAGTATTATCAGAACGCAATGGCCAAAAAGATAGGAGCTGAAAATAAACTGGCTAATACCCGTCAGGATTATACCATCACACAGATTGAAATGAACAGTGCCCGCCAGGAATACACCGAAAAAATTGCTAAAGCCGAAGGCGAACGGATGCAATCTTTTTCTGAAATAGCAGCCGGGCAGGGCGAAATAGCAAAACTGGCAAACCAATATACTAATTACAACATCCGCAGTGGTATGTATTATATCACTGCCCCCCAAAGCGGACAGGTGATCAAAGCCAAAAAAGCTGGTATTGGCGAGGTGGTGAAAGAAAGTGAAATGTTGTTGGAAATAGTGCCGGATAAGATCCAGTATGCAGTGGAAATATTTGTCAAACCTGTTGACCTGCCCCTGATAAGCCGGGGACAGAAAGTGCGGTTCTTATTCGATGGTTTTCCCGCCATTGTTTTCAGCGGGTGGCCGGAAGCCTCTTATGGCACCTTCGGCGGCATCATCACCGCTGTGGAAAGTTCTGCAGGTAGCAATGGAAAGTTCAGGGTATTGGTAACTGAAGATAAAATGGACAAACCCTGGCCGGCAGAACTGAAGATAGGTACTGGCGTACAGGCCATGGCTCTGCTGAAAAACGTGCCTATCTGGTACGAGCTATGGCGGAACATCAATGGCTTCCCGCCCGACTACTACAGGTCAACCTTAAACACCACTCATTACTGATCACTCATCACTCATTGAACAATGAAACGCTTTATAACAATAATTATATTCCTCATAGGCTATAACATTCATGCACAACAGAAAACATTATCGTCACAAGAGTTATTCGATATTGTTCGATTGTACCACCCCGTTGCCAGGCAGGCGTCCTTGGGGGTCGATATAGCAAAAGCCGAGATGCTCATAGCTCGCAGTCCGTTTGATCCACAAGCGCAAACAACCAATAGTCGTAAGGAGCTGGATGGTGTGCGCTATTACAACCAATCACAATATGAACTGAAAATACCAACATGGTTCGGTCTGGACCTGCATGCTGGTTTTGAATCAGCTACCGGTGATAAGCTAAGCCCTGTTGAGACAAAAGGTAATTCCAGCTATGTAGGCTTTAGTATGCCGGTTGTCAGAAATTTATTGATCGACAAGAGAAGGGCTGCCATAAAGCAGGCTAACATTTTTAAAAACATGTCGGAAGCAGAGCAGAATGCCACTATAAACAACCTGCTGCACGATGCTTCCAAGGCATACTGGAATTGGTGGGAGGCCCATATCGTTTACCAATTGTTTTCCGCAGCCATGAATAATGCAGAGAAAAGATTGCAGATGGTAAGAATTGCTTATCGGCAAGGCGAACGGCCTGCTATTGATACTCTGGAAGCTATAACTCAACTACAGGCCTTTCAGTTGCAGCAAAGCGAAATTGGCCTACTGGTGAATAATGCGCGTCTTGAACTCTCTACTTATTTATGGCAGAAAGATAATCAGACTTATGAATTGCCCTGGGAAGTAGTGCCGGAGATCCTGCCCCTAAGCCTTCTTCTGCCCCCCGCTTCTGTGGAAGACCTGTTACAGGACACCAATAAACACCCTGAGTTGCAGCAGTATCAATTGAAACTGGAAGCCCTGCAAATTGAAAGAAAGCTAAAGTTTCAATCCTTGCTACCATCTGTCTATGTAAAATATAACCAGTTAGGCAGAAGTTTTGATATGACAAAAACTGTCTCCAATCCCTGGCTGGAAAACAACTACCGTTACGGTATAAGTGTAAGCATGCCATTAAGGCTATCCGAAGGCAGAGGTGAATACAGGAAGACACAGTTAAAGATGGAACAGGCTCGCATGGATCAGGTGCTTAAACGAGTGCAGTTACAAAACAAAGTGCAACAGTATTTCTTTCAGGTACAGCAATTGAAACAACAGATGCAGTTGCAACAGGATGCTTTAACCCTCTTGCAAAGACTACAGCGGAGCGAAGAACAAAAGTTTTTGAATGGGGAAAGCTCCCTCTTTCTGATCAACAGCCGCGAAGCTAAAACACTGGAAGCAGCCCAGAAAGAGGTGCAGCTTAAAGCCAAGTATATACAATCATTATATACATTGCACTGGGCAGCAGGGCACTTAGAGAACTTTAGACCTTAAATTCATACATGATAAACTAGCAATGATAGAAGGTATTTTACCATGGATTCTCTTCAATGTTTTTGTACTGGCTATGCTGGCGCTGGACCTGGGCGTTTTTCATAAAAAGGACAAAGCGGTAACTATTAAGGAGGCTTTTGCCTGGTCTGGCATTTGGATCGCTTTGGCACTCATTTTTAATGGATGGATCTATTATCGCATGGGTCAGCAGGCGGCTTTGGAATACCTGACCGGTTATCTGATAGAAAAATCACTGAGTGTAGACAACATCTTTGTGTTCGTGTTGCTATTTTCTTATTTTAAAATTCCTGCTAAGTACCAGCACCGTGTCTTGTTCTGGGGCGTTATCGGGGCGCTCATCATGCGGGGTATTTTCATAGCGGCCGGCTCTATCCTGATTGCCAGGTTTCACTGGGTCATCTACATCTTTGGAGCTTTTTTAATATACACAGGCTATAAAATGTTTACCCAGTCTGCCGAACACATGCATCCCGAAGACAATCCCCTGGTACGCTCGTTTACAAAAAGAGGCAAAGCCACTCATGAACTGCACGGCAACGATTTTTTTGTGGAGGTCAATGGAAAACGTCTGGTAACACCACTCTTTCTTTGCCTGCTATCTATTGAGTTCAGCGATATCATCTTTGCAGTAGATTCTATTCCCGCCATTTTTGCCATTACTGAAGACCCCTTTATAGTCTATACCTCCAACGTGTTTGCCATCCTGGGTTTGCGCTCACTTTATTTTGCCTTGGAGAATGTTATCAGCCGCTTTCCGTACCTGCGCTATGGATTGGCCATCATTCTTGTTTTTATTGGCATCAAGATGATATTGGCAGATGTATTTAAAATCCCTATTTGGGCGTCACTGGCATTTATTGCTATTGTGCTGGCGGCCTCAGTATTTTGGAATAAGGCCGCAAATAAAAGCGATGTAAAAGAAGAAGCGGAAAAAGTCACTGGAAAGGATACCAAGTGATCTGTCTCAAATCATCTCTTTCTCCACCTTACTTTCCTCTTCAGTATAATGCTCATGCAGGTGCACGGGCTCTGGCTTTTTCTTTGCCATCCTCATTTGAATAAGATCTACAAAGAAAGCAAAGGCCATAGAGAAATAAATGTATCCTTTCGGTATATGTACATCAAAGCCCTCTGCTACCAATGCACAGCCTATCAGGAGCAAAAAGCTTAAGGCCAGCATTTTAAATGCCGGGTGCTTGTTTACAAAGTTGCTCACTGGCTCTGATGCAAACATCATAATACCAACTGTTACAACCACAGCTACGTACATTACCCATACCTGATCTACTAAGCCCACTGCAGTAATGATGGAGTCGATGGAAAACACCATATCCATAATTAATATTTGTACAAGCACACTCCCAAAGGAAGCTGCCTTGATGGCTTTGGTCTGATCGCCTTCCTCACCTTCCATCTTGTGATAGATCTCTTTAGAGCTTTTATATAACAAAAACAGCCCCCCAAGGATCAGGATGATGTCCCTGCCGGAAATGCCAATACCCAATACAGAAAACAGGTCAGATTCCAGTTTGATGATAACAGATATAAGTGATAGTAATCCGAGCCGCAGGAACATGGCTAATAAAATACCAAGCCTCCGGGCTTTTCGCTGTTGATTTTCCGGTAGCCGGGATGCGAGAATAGAAATAAAAATAATGTTGTCAATACCTAATACAACTTCCAAAGCTATAAGGGTCAATAAGGAAACAATGATCTCTGCATTCATGACCAAAGGTTATAAATTGATGTTTGTTGCCAAAGTAATGCCATTATTTCGCTGTACAATAGTTTGGCTATTGACCATTCGTCCCTGCATGACTGTTTGATTAATAAATCCGGCCTCAACCGAAATGTTCTTGTTCAGTTTAACTCCTGCTGAGAACATCAGCCGGTTTTGGTCGAAGATATTCATCCCAACATTTTTGCCGGCTCCTATAAATATTTCATCTCCTGCGGCAACATAGAGCATAAAATCGTTTTTCATAATGATTGGCCGCTGGGCCCGCAGCATGTACCTGAAGCGGTGTGCAAAAGACCAGGATTCAATTTCGCTGTCAGTCTCCGGCTTTATTTTCCCCAACCAGCGTTGCTCCACACGAAACCGGTGGGTTAGCCCCAACTTGTTTATGGGTTGCTTCAATGTCATTTGTTCAAAAATGCGGTGTTCCGGAAATGTGCCGGCAGCCGCAATCGGGTATTTACCATAAGGGAAGGTTTCAATCCAGCCATAGCCCAGTGCAAACGAAACCTGTTCGCTGGGCCTGTATTGTACTGCACCCCGTAAAAGGCTTTGTTGCCATTGTTTTACACCATTGGTGCGCCGCCACTGGTATTCAAGTAAGCCATCCCATTTCTGGTGCAGTTTTATGGTCGCGAAGGTCTGTGCCCAGAAAATGTCATTAAAGTCAGATACTCTGCTGTTCTGCGCTTTGCCGCTGATGACAATAAACAAAATAAGAACGGTAAATGAAATTCTGTTCATGATGTTTAAAAAATGCCGCCCTGTATATGGCAGGGCGGCTTATTTATTTGGAATAATTAAGACAAAACCCCGGCACCTGCCTCCTGGTGGATCGTGGAAAAAGTATCTTCATAAAATTCAACTTTGCCTGTCTCTACATTATACATGGCACCGCAAATGCCAATCTCTCCTTTTTCAATCATTTCATGCAATAAATAACTGCGCTGCTTTATAGCCTCCACCGTGCGCCTTACATTGATAGCAGAAACGTTTTCTACAAATTCGCTGTTTTTCGACGTGCGATTGGTTGTAGTAATGGTTTCATCTTCTACGGCTGGCCGCAGCTTGGAAAGCAGGGCTGTAAGATTGCCCATTTCCACATGATCGCAGGCGCCCTTAACGGCCCCGCATTTGGTATGACCCAATACAACGATCAACTTAGAGCCGGCTACCTTACAGGCAAACTCCATGCTGCCAAGTATATCCTCGTTCACAATATTACCTGCTATACGTACACTGAAAATATCACCCAACCCCTGGTCAAATATCAATTCTGCCGAGGTGCGGCTATCAATGCAGCTCAGGATCACAGCAAAAGGCCATTGGCCATCAGTGGTTTCATTTACCTGCTGCAACAGGTTACGGTTATATTTTAAATTATTGACAAAACGGTTATTGCCATCTTTCAAAAGTTCTAATGCTTTTGAAGGTGTTATTTGTTGTTGCAATTCTTTATTTAATGTTCTCATGGTGAAGTGATTTTAATTGAACAAATAATGTGATATAGGAATCCCATTAAGATCATAATGGGTCTTTTAATATATAAAACAATAATAGGAAGAATATTACAGAAGGTCGGGGGGATTGTAGGGGCTGCTGACAAAGCCTTCGGAGAAAGACAAATTATTGCAGGTTTGCGCAACTGTAAAAGAAAATTCTATACAACTGTTTTCTATGGTATAAGTTATTTTTTCCTTGGCTTCTTTTTCTTTCTTATCCTTTTCGCTATGCTCATCTGCTTCACTATATTCCTTTACAACAAACTCAGTTTCAGACAGCTTATCTAAAAGTTCTGCTGTAAAACCAAAACAGGCCAGGAAAATCAATATGACTGATAAAATCTTCTTCATTGCCTAAAATGAATTTGCAGCGACTTTGCGAAATAAAGTCAGAAAAGCCGGAATATGTCACTATTCTTAAAAAATGACAAAAAAATTAACAAAAGGACGTTATTTAAAATTTCACATTTAATTAATGATCAACCCTTATATGTATATATCATATACAGTACCAATGATTTTACAAGCCTAAATTAATTTATTGCATGTTATTTGCAGTTTTTAAAAGTTTTTTTGACAATTCCGAAATTATTTTTAAAAACTATAGCCTTATTTTCGTGGAAGCATATGAGAAAAAGACAAAACAAATATTCTCCCAGGCACTTTGCATACAGTATCATCATGATGCTGGCACTGGCATGGCTGACTATAAGTGCGCCTTTTGTGTATGCTAGTTACAAGGACAGTTCAACAACTACCGAGAAACAACAATGTGAGCAGCCTGCTGATGAGGACTGCAATCCATTCTCAAATACAACAGAGGAAAAATCGCATAGTGGCTTGAACACGCTTTCCGAATTCCTGCACGATACTTACCATGCAGATCATCACTATAGTATAATAGACAGGTTTCATATGGGTCATACCTTCGACCTGTATTATGCCTTTCATCCCGACTTGCTCTCACCACCGCCCGAGCATGCCTGATCTATTTATTTGAATCATAGCATTTTATTCCTGTTGAAATGAAACAGCACAGATCAGCTTATTGTTATCTGTGGCCGTTCAGAATTTCAGAATTGTTAAGCATTGCCGTGGTAACAAAGTTTCCATAGCAATCTAATTTTTCTGCGAAAGATAATGCCCATCACAATGCATTATCAGCAATCTCTTCTTGATTAGTTCACGATTAAAAATTGAAACGATGGCTCAACAAATTGGTCATTATATAAAAAATATTAAGTCCGACTTTCCTTCTTCAATAGTAGTATTCCTGGTAGCCCTTCCGCTCTGCTTGGGTATAGCACTGGGTTCAGGGGCACCACTTTTCAGCGGCTTGATCGCCGGTATGATAGGCGGCATGGTCATTGGTTTTTTAAGTGGTTCACAACTCAGCGTTAGTGGTCCGGCAGCGGGGCTTACCGCTATTGTGGCTGCTGCAATTTTAAAACTCCCATCATTTGAAGCTTTTTTACTGGCAGTAGTTATTTGCGGTGCCCTGCAAATAGTATTGGGTTTTATCAAGGCTGGTTTGCTGGGCGACTATGTACCCAACAGTGTCATCAAAGGCATGCTGGCGGCTATTGGGCTTATCCTGATTTTAAAACAGTTGCCCCACCTGGTAGGCTATAACGCCTCTTTCGAAGGGGATGAAAGTTTTAAACAACAGAACCAGGAGAACACATTCACCGCCATTATTAATTCTGTAAAATATATTACACCCGTAGCTGTTGTTATTGGGGTAGCATCACTGTTGCTCCATATATTTTGGGATAAGTTTGTTGCAAATAAAAAAGGCTTTATTAAATTGATTCCGGCTCCCTTGCTAATTGTGCTGCTGGGTGTTGGCATCAACGAGGTAATGAAAAGTGTTAATCCACAGTATGCCCTGCATGCCGACCTGATGGTAAATATTCCCATTGCCAGCTCGGCCGGTGAGTTCTTCTCTTTCTTCACATTTCCGGACTGGAGTCATATTGCCAATAAGGAAATATGGATCGCCGGCTTGACCCTGGCACTGGTAGCCAGCCTGGAAACTTTGTTAAGTATAGAGGCCATAGACGACCTGGATCCTTATCAGCGAGTTACCAACAAAGACAGGGAATTGAAAGCACAAGGTGTTGGTAACCTGGTTTCTGGTTTGATCGGAGGTCTTCCGATCACTAGCGTGATCGTGCGTTCTTCTGCCAATGTGAATGCCGGAGCGAAGACTAAAATGTCAGCCGTTTATCATGGTTTTTTATTGCTGGTTTGTGTTGCCTTTATTCCAGGCCTGCTCAACCTGATACCCAAAACAGCTCTGGCAGCCATCCTGATCTATACAGGTTATAAACTGGCAAAACCATCACTGTTCAAAATGTACTATAAAAAAGGATGGGACCAATTTATGCCATTTGTCATCACCATTGTGGCTATTTTATTGACCGATCTGCTGAAGGGTGTAATGGTGGGTATGGTAACCGGCTTGTTCTTCGTCCTGCGCAGCAATTTCAGAACAGCAGTTTTCGTGGTGAATGATAAGAACAATTATTTATTCCGTTTGCGTAAGGATGTATCCTTTATGAATAAGCCTATTATTAAAAATAAGCTGGAGGAAGTTCCTGAGAATTCTTATGTATTGATCGATGCCAGCCGCGCAGATTTTATTGATAAGGACATTGTAGAGGTGATAGAAGACTTTATGATCCATGCACCTTTAAAAAATATCAGGGTAGATTTGAAAAGAAGTTCCTTTAAAGAACAGGGATTTAATAAAATGCTGCAGGTAAAAACAAATGAACACCATCATCTGATACGCAAGCCGGAAACTACTTTGGCAGTAGTAGAAGATTAATTTTTAATAATAAGTTCAAAGTTTATAGTTCATAGTTCAAAGTCTCATAACTGACTATAAACTCTGAACTTTGAACGCTGAACTTTGAACTTTAAACTCTGAACTAAACATGTTATCGTACGAAAAGTTGTTATTGGAAAATAAAGCATGGGCAGCAGAAAAGATTCAGGACGACCCGGAGTATTTCGAAAGGTTGGCGCACATTCAAACACCTGAATTTTTATGGATAGGCTGTAGCGATAGCCGGGTACCGGCCAATGAAATTACCGGTACGCAACCAGGTGAAATATTTGTACACCGCAATATCGCTAATATGGTGGTCAATACAGACGTTAACCTGCTGAGTGTTCTGGACTATGCTGTAAATCATTTGAAAGTAAAGCATGTAATTATTTGTGGGCATTATGGCTGTGGCGGTATCAAGGCGGCTGCAACCAACGAAGATTTCAATCTGGTATTGAATATGTGGCTGCGCAATATCAAAGATGTATACCGTATTCACAGGGAAGAACTAAATGCAATTAAAGGAGAGGAGGAAAGATGCAACCGCCTGGTAGAATTGAACGTTCAGGAACAGGTGCAAAACCTGGCGAAGTCATCAATTATTCAAAGAGCATGGAAAGAAGAACAGCGGCCCGATTTGCATGGCTGGGTATATGGCCTTATGGATGGTATCATAAAGCCGGTTTTTGAAATGAAAGCCGGAACGCACATTGATCCTATTTATGAATATAACGGCTTGTAATGCCTCACGTTAAATCAATTTATAGGCCTATAAGGTTTCCGGAAACCTTATAGGCTTTTTTATGTTCCTGGCCTACAGTTTTTGCGTACTTTCAAGTAAGCACCTTTCAGCCATGAAACCACTCCTTACCATTGTATCTGCACTTTTTTTATGGGCATGTAATAGCAATAAAGAATGGGCCTTACTACCTTTTGAAAAAGTAGATAGCGTAAACCCGGTCTTATCTGCTGATCCTTCATTAGTTTTCAATTGTCCAATTGTAAAGCAACCCATCCGGTGGGCAAAGAAAGATGTATTCAATCCTGCTGCCATTGTTCGAAACGATACCCTGTTTTTGATATTCCGGGCTGAGGATACAATTGGTAAATATGCCGGTACATCCCGTATCGGTTTAGCATACAGCACAGATGGGTTGCATTTTACTACTTATCCTCAGCCTGTCCTGTACCCTGATAACGATGCATATAAAAAGTGGGAATGGGAAGGTGGCTGCGAGGACCCTCGCGTGGTGGAAGATGCAAACGGAACATATTTCATGACCTACACAGCTTATGACGGTGATAAGGCAAGGTTGATGATCGCTTCTTCTAAAAATCTCCGTCACTGGACGAAACACGGCCATGCTTTTTCCCAGGTTTACGAAGGAAAATACGTGGATAAGTGGAGTAAATCCGGCTCAATAGTGTCGCGCTACGAGAATGGAAAGATCATTGCCACCAAAATAAATGGCAAATACTGGATGTACTGGGGCGATGTCAACATCTGGGCTGCAACTTCTGATGACCTGGTTCATTGGACACCCATCTTATATAAAGAAGGTGAAAAACCGCAAATAGAACTGCGTCGTAATGCAGGTGAAGTTGCAGAAGTAAAGATCATCTTCGGTCCCCGTAAGAA
>CBKWHA010000092.1:0-18457 GCA_966674115.1 uncultured Chitinophagaceae bacterium | reverse complement strand
TATGGCATCTCTCAATTGGTGGTAGGTGGCCTTATTGATAGTTATGGCAGGTATTTACCCAATATCGTTTCGATGTTGGTGTTCAGTGCTGCAAGCTTTGCCATTGCTTATTCCACGAATTTGCAATTTATCTACTGGATGAGAGCCTTACAAGGCTTGACTGTGGCTATAATTATGGTAAGCAAACGTGCTTATTTTGTAGATATGTTTAGCGGAGACAAACTAAAAAAATACACCAGTTTGTTTTCCGTGATCTGGGCGATCGCTCCTATTGTAGCTCCTTTCCTGGGTGGTTTTTTTCAAACCACATGGGGTTGGACATCAAATTTTATATTTCTTGGCTATTTTGGCCTCGCCTTCTTTTTGATTGAACTTTTTACCGGTGGCGAATCCCTCAAAATACCACAACCTTTTCGGTTGAACGCTATCGTTAATAGCTATGGCAGCATGCTCAAAACGCAGGATTTTACAACCGGAATGATCATCCTTGGGTTAACTTATGCTATGGTATTTATGTATGGAATGGCCAGTCCTTTTCTGATTGAACATCGGCTGCACTATTCTGCATCAGTAACCGGGTATTGCGCCTTGTTTTCAGGTGTGTCTGTGTTGATTGGAGGAACACTCTCCAGGATGCTCATTCAAAAACCATTTTTCAAAAAACTATTGATTGCAAATATCATACAGTTGGTGAGCGTAGGTATCATGATTCCAGTAACGCTCTATTATCAAAACCTGTTTACACTTCTGGTGTATGTTTTCTTGCTGCACAGCATGGGTGGATTTGTCTTTAACAACTTGCTTTCTTATTGTTTGATACGGTTTCCACAACATGCCGGCAAGGCAAGTGGTTTGGTAGGAGGTGGCTTTGCAGTAGTAACTTCTGTTTTCAGTTCGATCCTTGTCAATACCATTGAGATCTCGAATCAAGCCGTACTAGGTATGGCATATGCAATATTAGGGATCCTGGTTTTTGTTTTATTGATAAAAACAAAATGGGTAGGCGAAGCAGGCAAAAAGAAAGAACCGGAGATTAAAGAGGCGGAGTTTCCAATGAACAAGGCCTGTACTGCGTAATATGTTATATCTCGCCAAAACTCATGCTTTTTACATAGTTCTGGCGACTTATATAATTGGCATAAGTCGCCAGAACTCTAACAATAGAAAGAGAATTTATATTTTATCAACTAATAAATACGTGCCATCTCACTGTGGCACTGTAAAGCTTTTATCATCAGCAGATGGGCCATAAATAGACGGCACAGCCAGATCGTTCAGACGCATATATACCGTCAACTGTCCACGGTGATGCACCCAGTGATTCAAGGTAACACCAATATCCATGATCTTCTTTGAAGTGTATAACAACTGTCCATTTGCCTTTAATGAAAACGAGTCCTCCAGTGCTTCATCTGTTGCTGACTGTAAGGCCTTTCTGGCAGCTGCCATATTCTCTTCGAAATGATCCACCAGCTCCTGATTGGTTTTGGGGTGAAAATGCTGGAAGGTTACAAAATCTATTTCTCCATCGGTCACCATGTATTTGATCCATAAAGGAATTTCAGCCACCAGCAATGCCAGGTAACCCATGGTCATTGATTTGGGGTGTGGCTTGTAGTCAAATAAAGATTCAGGGATTTTCTCCAGGCAGGCGCGGGTAGCTTTATATTCCAAATACAGTTCGTGCAGAAAGTCTTGTGCTTTTGTGTTGGTCATGGTTAAAGGTTTATTGAAGTTAAAGAACTCTACAAAAATCTATGCCAGTAACCTGAAAGGAAGCTAAAAAAAATGCCCTGCTAAGAATAGCGGGGCTTCACCCTTAACCATACGAAACCAAGTCGTTTATAAAGAAGCTTTTAAAAAGCCTTTGCGTTGATTTGATGGAATAAAGCTAATTCCATTTAGTCCCCTTTTCATTCCACTTTCGATAAAATCCTCACTTTCTTCGTTGAACCCCGAATAACTGTAGTGAGGGTGGTGCCATGATAGGAAATGGACTATCTCTGGGATCAGTCATTAACCACTCAATGGTCCATGGCGTATTTCCGCTTGTTCTAAGCTTTTTTGTTATTCGAACGCGCGAGAACGATTAATTTGTTCTTCCTGAACAAGATTGCAAGCAATATCATGAACAGCGGCGCTGTAATTGCCCAGGGAAAACCAAGTAACAACAACCGGTAAGAAAAAGTGGGGTAGAAGTACACAATGCTGATCAACGGAGTGACAAGCGCATGGGCGATGAACGATAGCCGCACCCACCTTTCAAAACCCTTCTTTTCGAATACAGGGATAGCTACGGCTGTGGCTAAGCCCATACATATGTATCCTAAAGCATCAAAATTCCAGAATAAAGAATGTGGTGTTTGCTGCAGTATGCGCACCTCATCCAATTGCCCTTTCAGGGTCATGGGAATCACTGTTGCCAATTGCACCACATAATTTGCAGTAACGAAAACGGCATATAAAATTGTAAAGATGAGTGCGGCATGGCTCCAGAACTTTTTGTCTTCAGGTGTGCTATAATGAAGGGCAAGCATTTCAAGAGTAAAAGGAACCACAATGCAAAGGGAAGTGCCATAAATGAGTCGCTCATCCAGTGGATAGGCAAGCACACCATAAAGCTGTAACAACTGAACAATGCAATAGGAAACCGTGGCGGCAAAGGCTATAACCCCCGAACAAAATCCAACCTTATTGATGGAGGATTTCATAACCATCCTTTTCTATGAAGATATACTCTGTTTCCAGGGATTTCAAATGATTAGGATAAACCAAAGGAATGATGATGGTCATAAGCTTAGTTTCACAACCCATATTATGAAATGCAAGCACATTGAAAAGATATAGTAATAAAATTATGGAGCACAAAACACTGAGAAGAGTTGTATAAAAACAAAGTCGCAAACGGCCACAAATTTTGTCGCAATTGCACCGCTCTTGTTTTGATCAGCATGAATAGTTTTGTGAAGAACAATTTTTCAACCATTTAAACAACAGTTATGGCAAAAGTTAGCACCTACTTAAACTTCACGAACAACACCGAGGAAGTATTTAATTTTTACAAGAGTGTTTTTCAAACCGAATTTGAACGCGGCATCATGCGTTATGGTGATGCACCCCCGCATGAAGGCATGCCACCCATGAGCGAAGAAATTAAAAAGCTGGTATTGCATGTAGCGCTTCCGATCACGGGCGGGCATTACTTAATGGGTAGCGACACATTGCCAATGGGCGCTCCGGTAAATAAAGGCAATAACGTGTATATCTGCCTTCATCCGGATTCGAGAGCAGAAGCGGACCGCTTGTTCAAAGCCCTGTCGGAAGGCGGCAAAGTGGAGATGGCGCCGGCTGAGCAGTTCTGGGGCGATTACTTCGGAAGCTGGACCGATAAATACGGTATATACTGGATGGTAAACACCGATGCAAAACAATAACCACTAAAAAATTACAAAAGCCGGAGCAGTGTACATTGCTCCGGCTTTTGCACACATAACGGGAAAGAGCGTACGGAGTAAGAAATTTGTTTTATACAATAAAATAATAAAGCATCTTTGAACTTGTTTTAAAAGCATTGAAACCATAACAGGGAATAAACCATACGATAAACATTATGACTGCAGCCCATCAAACACCAATTAAAAAATTTTCAGCTTACCAGGCACTAGTCATTTTATTGCTTGCCCTTACACAATTTACTGTAGTACTCGATTTTATGGTCATGTCGCCACTCGGTGATATGTTGATGAAGTCTATGAGTTTAAAGCCCTCCCAATTCGCAACTGCCGTATCAAGCTATGCATTCAGTGCCGGAATCTCTGGCTTTTTGACTGCAGGTTTCGCCGATAAATTCGACCGCAAAAAATTGCTGCTATTCTTTTATATAGGATTTATCCTGGGTACTTTGTTGTGTGGTATCACAACGTCTTATCCAATGCTTGTTGCGGCACGCATTATTACAGGTTTATTTGGCGGTGTTATTGGTTCTATATCTATGGCCATTGTGGCAGACCTGTTTCCCCTCGAACAACGCGGACGCGTAATGGGCTTTCTGCAATTGGGTTTTGGAGCCAGCCAGGTATTGGGTATCCCCATCAGCTTATATCTGGCCAATTATTGGCACTGGCAAGCTCCTTTTCTTATGATCGTTGGTTTGGCAAGCCTTATCTGGTTCACCATTTTAATCAAAATGCAACCCATCACCCAACACCTCGAAGTGCAAACGGACCGCAATGCTATAGCGCATTTACTGCACACCGTTTCCATACGTAATTACCGCATTGGCTTTTTGGCAACGGCCATGCTATCGCTTGGTGGTTTTATGATGATGCCCTGGGGCAGCGCGTTTGCCATCAATAATCTTCATGTAACACCAGAGCAATTACCGCTGTTGTTTATGGTAGCAGGTATTAGCACACTTGTCATTATGCCGTTTATAGGAAAGTTGAGCGATAAAAAAGATAAGTTCACCATTTTTGCCCTTGCCTCTGTATGGATGATGATCATGGTAATTATTTACACCAATCTTTCTGTGGTACCTTTCTGGTTTGTTCTTTTGATGAATATATTATTTATGATGGGAATCATGGGCCGCATGGTGCCTTCTATGGCATTGGTATCTGCCTTGCCCCAATTGCAGGACCGTGGCGCCTTTATGAGTATCAATTCATCTTTGCAGCAAATTGCAGGTGGTATAGCTGCAGTCGTTGGCGGCATGATCGTAAAACAAAAGACTAGTTTCAGTCCGCTCGAACACTATGATACCCTAGGCTATATCATAGTTGTGTTAACATTTATCTGTATTTATATGGTATATCGTGTAAGCCTCATGATAAAGGGGCAACAAAAAGAAAAAGTTGATGTAGTAGAACAAGCGGTACCGGTAATGGAATAAATCTGCAGCCTGTCATCGCATCTTTGCAGGGAGACAGATAATTCACTAAACAGTACAGTTATAATCAAGATACTTTGTGTCACTTGCAAAATGGTATGAAAAATGGTGCAAATGATATGTTTAAGAACTTCTAAACAGATCAAGAATACTGTACAATAATTTTTTAGTTATGACCAGGTTAGAAAAAATATTGATGACTTTTATCCTGATTGCAATACCCATAGCACTCTTGGTTTATTGGAAGGTTAGTCCAACCATGTCAGCCAGGGCCCGTGCAACTGATTCAGAGGAAAACATGAACAAAGGCAAGAAGGATAAGAAGAAAGATGCAGACATTTCTTCAGCCATAGTCGTCAACGAAAGATGGGAGCTGCCAAGGACGCTTACAGAGATATCTGGTATTGTTTACCTGGACAATAAGCGCTTTGCCTGCATACAGGACGAAGCGGGGAAAATATTTATTTACAATACAGCCAACAGCGAAGTAGAAAAAGAAGTACCGTTTGGTGATAAAGGCGATTACGAAGGAATTGCAGTAGTGGGCCAAACGGCCTATGTGCTTCGGTCTGACGGAACCATCTTTGAAGTGAGTAATTTCAACGCTGGCGAGCCGAAGGTAAAAGAGTACGACACTCCTTTAACTGCTGAGCAGGATACGGAAAGTCTCTGCTATGATCAAAAGAACAACCGGTTGTTAGTGGCAGTTAAAGGAGATGATCCTAACTCTAAAGATTACAAAGGTATTTATGGCTTTGACTTGGCCTCAAAGAAAATGGCAGAAACACCTGTGCTCAAAATAGATTTTACCAACCCTTTATTGGAAAAAAAGGGAAAAAAGAAGAAGTCAAGTGGCGAATTGTATCCGTCAGAAATTGCTTTACATCCTACTACCAGCGATATTTACATACTGGATGGTAAAGAAGCCAAACTATTGATCATGGATGCTGAGGGAAACGATAAAAATTTGTTTCAGCTCAAAGCCTCCGATTTTCCACAAGCGGAAGGCCTGGCCTTCAGCCCCAGTGGCGAGCTATTTGTTTCCAATGAAGGCGGTAATGGAAAAGGAACTATATTAAAAATTTCTATCGGGGAATAACATCATCTGGATAAGGAGGTGGATGATCAAACGATCTTTTCTTTAACTATTCAATTAAACCAATAGAAAGAGCGAGCCAGGCACACCCGATACAGTAGTAAAAAATCTTTCTTCTCCCTGTGAAATTGCCGTACAGCCTGGAGAGCAATTCTTCACTTTTAAAGCTCTAACCATGAAAGTACATTTATTCCTATTTTTATTGGGCACTACCTGCCTGGGCCTTCTTGAACTGAGTGCACAAAACTGGGTCAATGGCGGCAATACCTTAGGTGCCAATGGACGCTTGGGTATCAACAACAACTTTTCTCTGCTTTTTGAGACCAACAATCTGGAACGGGGCCGTATCACCAATACCGGCAACTGGGGTATTGGCTCTACCGGTACCAACGCCAAACTCACCGTTAACAGTGCCTCCGGCTCCCCTGCTTTGCGGGCCCAGGTCGGTGGCACCACCAAGTTCATCGTCAATAGCAACGGGGGAGTGTCTATAGGGAGCGTGACCGCCGGACCAGCCAATGGCCTGTATGTAGCAGGCAATGTCGGTATCGGCACTTCATACCCCGTTAACAAACTGCATGTGGAGGGTGTAGGTCTATTTACACAAGGCGTATCGGCATCAAACGGTGGTATTATCGGCTCAAACACCAATGGTGCAGGTGTTATTGGTGAAGGCAATACTTATGGGCTTCATGGAACAAGTACTAATATTGGTGTTTTAGGCAGGAGCACCAGTGGTGGCCATGGGGTGGATGGCTGGAGTAGTTATCTAGGTGTTTACGGAAATGGCGGTACATATGGTGTTTATGGCGCCGGCAATAATACGGGCGTTTATGGATCGGGCACTACCTATGGCATTTATGGCAACAGTGCAAACGGAATTGGGGTAGTAGGGAACAGCACCAATTATTTAGGAGGCTACTTTTATTCTGCTAACTCCTATGGGCTCAGGGCAGCCACAGGGTTGTCCAGTAAGAACTGGGCGGGTGTGTTTGATGGAAATGTTCTTGCTTATGGAAACTATCAGACCAGTGATCAAAACCTGAAGAAGAATATTGAAGATTTTACAGATGCCATGAGCATCATCAGTAAACTGAAGCCCAGAAGCTATGAATTCCGCAAGGAAGAAAGGCTGGCATCTTTAAACCTGCCGGAAGGAAAGCATTACGGATTGATTGCTCAGGAACTGGAAGATGTTTTACCGAACCTGGTGAAGGAAGTAGATAGTGAAACAGAACCGCGTACAGCACAGCAAACGCAGTCAACGGAAAAAATGACCGTTAAAGCTGTAAACTACACGGAACTGATTCCTTTACTCATTAAAGCTTTGCAGGAACAACAGCAACAGATAGAAGAGTTAAAACAAACAATCCAAAAACTTACCCAAACACCCAATGTAAACACTTTAAAAGCCATGGGTACGCTGGAACAAAATCTTCCAAATCCGGCACGAGAGCATACTAACATTCAGTACAGTATACCTGAAGGCAGCAACAGGGCACAACTGCTGATTACTGATGCTTTGGGCAGGCAAATTAAGGCAATACAGCTTTCTGCTTCCGGTGTGATCAATGTGGATGTTTCTGCTTTAGCCAGTGGAGTATACAATTATTCCCTTATTGTAGATAAGGGAACAGTAGCCACTAAGAAAATGACGGTAGTAAGATAACCCAATCTCCAAACAAAAGAAGTAAAAAAGGTGGCGCTAATGTGTGTCACCTTTCTTACTCTAACCATGTGCAAACATTTTATTTTCAGTACAAATCAGAATACCTTGTCCACACGCATCCCCTCCTCACTCAAAACAAGATATTCGCCCGAAGAACCCATCGTATCGATAAAGAAAAACCGGTCAGCAATACCATTTTATCCGGGTAAGCTTCCTTAAAGGCGACGATCTCTTCAAAATTCCGGATCTGTTCTTTTGCATCAATATCATAAGAATCAAAATAGTCGCCTATTAAAATCAGCTTGTCGAAGCTTTTGGTATTTGCCAGCAGTTTCCAGTAACTGCGGCCATGCACATCACCCATTGCAAAGATTTCCATGTGATCAATTTAATCCAAAATCCCCTACACCGCCCCAACATGCCTTTTTAACAGTAAAAAATCCCTTTCCAACGTATAATTACTATTTTAATTAGTATTTTACACATCTTTATAACTCAGTAAAAAGAAGGTTCTTACCCTATCCCTGAAGAGTCAAGTTGCCCGCCCAGAAAACGCCACGGTTGTAAATTGTTAGATAGGATGATCTTTTTCTCTAAGAGACGAACTCTTGCCCTTTAGCCCTTATTATTTCATAACAAGACAAAGCTTCTGTGTGATTTCCATATGAAACCGTCCATAAAGTTACTTTTTGCCGTTGCTCTTCTTGTACTCTGCAGCCTTTCCTTTCTTTTGATCAAAAGAATAAGCAACATGGGCCAGGCAGCCGATTGGGTCAACCAATCCAACGTAGTGCGGCTTGCCCTGTCTGAAACGTATTCTATGCTCAAGGATGCTGAAGCCGACCAGCGCGGCTTTTTGCTTTCCAAAGACTCCTCCTTTCTTGAAAATTACAACCTTAAGCAAGAGCGTCTCCTTAAGCACCTTGATACCCTGCGTACACTGGTGAACGACAACCCCACGCAACTGAAACAGACTGATACCCTGAAAGGCCTGGTAAACAAAAGACTGGAACTGCTCCAGGGCTTAATGGCAGGCTATGGAGCGCAGGCTCCATCCATAGGACAGAATCATAAAAAAGGCCTCTTAGCAGGCAAACAGGCCATGGATGCCCTGAAAAGCCGTTTGCTCCTGATGGAGTCCATAGAGCAGCAATTGCTGCAACAGCGTACTACAGAGAGCAAACAATATGTATTCACCACCCCGTTCTTTGCCATCCTCTTAACAACCGCAGCCTTGCTCATCATCCTGTTTGCTTTTGATAAACTTAGGAAGCAGCTAAACCTTTCTAACCAGCAAAGCCTGTTGGCAGGCCAGCAAGCAAAAAAGGCAGGCTCTCTGTTAGAATATGCAGAATATATTGCCGGGATAGCCTCCTGGGAATGGAACTGGTCTTCCCAAAAACTTGATCGCTCCGATAATCTATACCGGCTGTTTGGTTTTGAGCCGGGCAATTTTGAAACTGCCACCGGCAACTTTCTACCCCTCATTGACGACGAAGACCGCAACCTTTTGTTGCAAAAGCTGGAGCAGTGCCGCACTCTGGATAACGGTACGGATACTTGCCAGTTTTGGGCTACCCGTAAAGACGGAACACGCAGGTATTTCCAATCTATCTTCCGTTATGGCACAAATGAAAAGGGCGAAGAGATCTTAACCGGCACCACGCAAGACATTACCAAAGAATATCTTTTAAGGCAGGAGGCGCAACAGCGTGCTTATTTAGCGGAGCAGGTGGTAGAGCACAATATAGATATGATCATGATCGTAGATACCCACTTACGCCTCACCCTTTGGAACAAGGCCCTGGAAGAGGCTTTTGGCTTGTCCAGAGATGAAGTATTGGGTAGAAAGCTTACCGATGTTTTTCCCTACCTGGAAGGAGATATCAAATTGGATCTGACAAAGGCGGCGCTGCAAGGCAAAGAAACGATAAGGCAACAAGTGCCTTTCCTGAAAAGTCAGAAGACAGGGCAGGCCAGTTATATTCCGCTCAGAGACAACAAAGGGGCCATAGAGGGCGTTTTGATCATCACCCATGATATTACAGAATTAAAACAGGCAGCCGGACTATTAGAAGAAAGCAACATCAGGTTCGAGCAGGCCGAAGAAGCTGGTCACCTTGGCTCTTACCGCCGCAATACACAAACCGGCGAGATCACCGCCTCTGAAAACCTGTACCGCCTGTTCGGCTTTGAACCGGGCAGCGTCACGCCCACTATTGAGATGTTTTTCCAAATGCTGCATCCGGACGATCAGCTACAAACAATGGAAACCATTCAGAACAATATAGCAACCGGCGTATATACACCTGTCCGCTGCAAGATCACCAGGAACGACGGAGCCATAAGATATATCAAGGCATCTACAACGCCTGTTCAGAATGAAAAAGGGGAAACCGTTTTATATGGCAGCGTGCTGGATATCACAGAAGAGGAACTGCTAAAGCAACAACTGGAGCACCGCACCGCTTTAATGGAATCGATCATTGAGAACAGCGACAACTTCATTACCGTTATTGATGCAGATATGCGTTATACCATCTGGAACAAGACCATTGAAAAAGCCTCGGGCCTGCTCAAAAAAGATGTCATAGGCAAAAAGCTGCTGGAGGTATTTCCAACTCTGGAACATCATCCCAATTACAAGCTGGTGCAGGCAGGCCTCAGAGGACAAGCTTCCTACAGGAAAGAATTTACCGATGCAAAAACCGGCGTTACAGCTGAAATCAGCCATATTCCTTTAAGAGATAAAGAAGGTAAGGTAACAGGACTGCTCATTGTTTCGCACGATATTACTGAAAAGAAAAAGGCTGCCCAAAGACTGGAAAAAGCCAATACTGACCTGCAGTTCAGGAACAAGGCCCTGCAGGAAGCCTATGCCCTTAACCGCCACATGATTTCCGAACTGAAAAATGCGGAAAAGGAACTCAAAGAAAAGAACAGACAACTGCAGCGGAGCAACGAAGAACTTACCTCGTTCAATTACATTGCCAGCCATGATCTGCAGGAGCCACTGCGCAAGATCCAGACCTTTGCCAGCTACCTGGAGGAAACAGAGGAAAGCTTATCTGAACAAGGCAATAGCTACGTAAAAAGAATGCAGAAGGCTGCAGCCCGTATGCGTGCCCTGATCAATGACCTGCTCGCTTTTTCAAAGATCGATATTGAAAAAGAAGAACCGGAACAGGTAGATCTCAATAGCATTTTAAAAAGTGCCCGATGCACATTAAAAAGTGCTATAGACGAAAAGGGTGCCGTCATCATAGCTGATGAACTGCCCGAAGTAAAGGGCGTTTCATTCAAACTGCAGCAGTTGTTCGAAAACATCATAGGTAATGCTATAAAATATTGCGCCCCCGGCGTTGTGCCTGTTGTTAATATCACCTGTGAAAAAGTATTAACAGATAAAGAGACAACAATGGGTCTACAGCCGGATACAGCCTATTATCATCTCTGCTTCAAAGACAATGGTATTGGCTTTGAACAGGAATATGCCGATAAGATATTCGAGTTATTCCAACGCCTGCATAACCAAAATGAATACCCGGGTACAGGCCTTGGCCTGGCCATTTGTAAAAAGATCGTGCAAAACCTTGGCGGGCATATTCAGGCAAGCAGTACTCCGGGTGAAGGGTCTGTATTTGATGTATACCTGCCGGTTGGTGAGGTATTTGCAGTCCAGGTGCAGTACTAGCTTCGCTATCCTTTCGTTGCAGCATGGTTTGTCCAGTTATTATCACCGGCTTCGTGCAATCGATAAAACAACTGGTTGGCCTGCATGAGCTGTTCCCAGGCAGCACAGAATTTACCGTCATTTCAGCGAAATGGACTTAGTGAATACAAAGAAAATCTGCCTGTTTAAAAATTAATTAAAGACATTTTTGTATATTGTATAGCACATTTTTTGCATATTAAACTTTATTAATAAAACTCCTTACCCCTTGCATGCGACCAGTCGCTATCTTTTTGAAAAGGCATTCTTATTTATTTGCCGCCCTTATGCTGGCTGGAGGCACATCATACGTCTTTGGTGCGTTTGCTCATTTTATAACAGCCATGGTTAGCTGTATTGCTACTATCCTACTGAGCAAATACTTTAGGAGTGGCGAGACCAATGAAAATAGCTTGAAACGATTAGGACAGAATGCGCTGGTCCAGGTAGCCAGCGACATACAACGTAAAAAGGAAGCAGAAACTTACAGCAAACGCATTGGTGTGATCCTGGAAAGTATTACCGATGCTTTTTTTACAATAGACAGAAATTACACCGTAACCTACTGGAATCATCAGGCAGAAAAACTGGTAGGAGTGGACAGGAACGCTATCGTTGGTAAAAACCTGTGGGAAGTATTTCCTGATGTCAAAGGACGAAAGGCTCATAAAGAGTATGATAAAGCATTGAAAGAAAATATATCCGTTCGGTTTGAAGCCTACCATGCCCCCATGAACATGTGGTTTGATGTAAGTGCATACCCGGTGGATGAAGGCTTAAGCATTTACTTCAGAGACATTACGCAGGAAAAGAAAAGCTATCAGGAACTGGTGCAAACAGAAACAGACGTGCGCAATTTTGCACGACAACTGAATAGCATGCTAGAAGAGGAACGCTCCAGAATAGCCAGGGAGATCCATGACGAATTCGGCCAACAATTAGCTGGCATCAAAATGTCAATGGCCTCATTCAAACGTTTGATAGATGGCAATGAAAAAGAAAAAGAGGAACTCGATGAGATCATCTTGCTTGTTGAAAATACTATGCATTCATTGAGGTCCTTTGCTACGGAACTGCGTCCTGGCATTTTGGATACGATGGGACTATTGCCCTCTTTGCAATGGCTGGCAAAGGAGTTCGAAAAAAAGACAGGGATCAACTGTTACTTTGATTATGATACCGAAGAACGAAAATTAGGCAAAACATTGGCAACCTGTTATTTCCGCATTTGCCAGGAAGCACTCACCAATATTTTAAAACATGCCCAGGCAAAAAATGTTGTCATACAGGTATATGAAGAAAACAATGAGTTTTCAATGCATATTCTGGATGATGGCATTGGGATAGTAGACGAGAAAATCCGGAATCCTTTCTCGATGGGATTACTGGGAATGAAAGAACGGGCCCACCTGATTGGTGGAACCTTATCGATAGGCAGGGGCGCTTTCGGTGGTACAATGGTTCAATTAAAAACAAAAATTCATGTCGACTAAAAGAATATTAATTGCAGACGACCACAGCGTGATTAGAAAGGGCGTCAGGCTGATTGTAGCCAATGAGTTCATGAATGTTGAATTCGGCGAGGCAGTGAATGCGCACGAAGTGTTGGAGAAAGTGCACACCGAAATCTGGGACGTCATCATCCTGGATATTAATATGCCAGGTAGAAATGGATTGGATATCATGAAGCAATTCAAAACGGAAAGAATACATTTACCTGTATTGGTCTTTAGCATGCACCGCGAAGCGCTCATTGCCCTCAGGGCTTTCAAATTGGGCGCCTACGGATATATTGCAAAAGACAGCGCTGATACGGAATTGGTCAATGCACTGAACACCATTTTTTTAGGCAAAAAATACATTACCCCCGCCGTTGCAGAGTTGCTGGCCTCACAAATTGAAAATTACGATGACAGAACGCCCCACGAACTGCTTTCGGATAGGGAGTTCCAGACCTTTATCAAAATTGCCTCAGGAAAAACCGTCTCGGAGATCGCCCAGGAACTTTCCCTAAGTGTGCCCACCATTTGTACCTACAGGGCTCGTATCATTGAAAAAACTGGATTAAAAAACAATGCGGAGATAGCCGCTTATGCCATCCGCAACAATTTAACTTAAGCCCGCATTTGTCATAAAAATCACTACACATCTTTCATTGTTTTCATGAAATCTTCTGTAGTGTTTTCTACCTTACTTTGAAGTAATGAAGAAAGTCCTGCCATGCTAACTTTTCCTGACAATACCAGCATCCTCGATACCCGTGCAGTCAAAATGGCAATGACCGATGATGGCATCTTACACGTGCTGTATAAAAAAGTAAACGCCCGGACATTGAGTGATATGCAGCAGGCTGTTCAGGAAGCAAAAAAACTGGTGGGAGAAAAATTGGTTGGCAACCGGAAGATTTGCATTATAGCAGATATCACCAATATTAGCCTCACCACACCTGATGTAAGAAACCTGATTGCAGCAGAATTGCCTAAAGCCACCAGGGCAGTGGCCATCCTCTCCGGTTCTGCCATAGGAAAAATGATGGCAAACCTTTTTTTCAGTTTAAAGCCGCAGCCTTTTCCCGTCAAAATATTTGATGATGAAACAGCAGCCAGGAAATGGCTGGCAAAACACGCATCAGAAGTAATATGAGTGAGGAATTAAAAATATTGTTATTGGAAGATAGCAAGGAAGATGTTGAATTAATTCAGCGGGAACTTTCAAATGCTGGCCTTGTATTCGTTACGCAAGTGGTGGATACAAGGCCAGAGTTTGAGGAAGCCCTGAAATCTTTCCGGCCCGATGTGATCCTCTCCGATCATGCGCTGCCAGTGTTCAACTCGGCAGAAGCATTGAAACTCTGTCAAAAAGAGAAACAAGAAAGCCAATTGAACGCACCTTTCATTTTGGTCACAGGTACGGTATCAGAAGAGTTCGCCGCACAATGCATCAAAGAGGGTGCGTCCGACTACATTTTAAAAGACCGGTTAAAGCAACTACCCACGGCCATCAGCAGAGCATTGAAGAAAAAAAGGTCGGAAACAGAAAAAGAGCTGGTTCATCGGATCTGTCAGATATTCTCTGGTGACAACACCTTGGAGGAAGACCTGAAGATGTCATTGGCAGAGACCTGCAACCAATACCATATTGATGCTGCCGAAGCCTGGATTCCTTCTATTAATGCCGGTTATTTGAAGCTGGCAGCATCATATAGCGTAAGCGGAACATTGAACTACCCAAATGAAAACGATCTTGTACAGACGGGAGAAGGCATGATAGGAACAACGTGGATGCTCAAGGAAAACGTCTTTGTAAATGACATACAACATGATAACAGCAAGACTACGAGCGCATTTGCCAGGATCAATGGATTGAGTTCGGCTTTGGCATTGCCGATCGTTTTCCGCAACGAGGTCACTGCCGTACTTGCCTTTTACAGCAAACGTCCAAAAGCTGAAGCAGGTGAGATCGTGATCATGGGCAACCACCTGCTTTCCCAGTTAGCCAGCAATATCCGCCGGAAGAAAACAGAAGTCGAGCGCAACAACTTCTTTACCCTTTCGCCTGATATCATTTGTATTTTTGGCACAGACGGTTATGTAAAAAAGATCAATCCCGCAGTTACTTCTATTCTGGGTTATCAGGAACAGGAAATCCTTTCCCAGCCTTACATCAATTTTATTCACCCGGCAGATCAGAAGGTAACAATCCATGCAATTCTACAATCAAATAATAGCACCTCGCCCCATTATTTCGAGAACAAGTGGATAACAAGGAATGGTGATATAAAGTGGCTGGCATGGACAGTAACAACGGCAGAAAAGAATGCATTGGTATATGCCATAGGAAAAGACATTACGGAGAAAAAAGAGGCCGAACAAAAATTGCGTTTGCTGCATGACGAATTAAGCAGGACCAGGTTGAAAAGGCAACAGGAAATAACAAGTGCAGCCATTGCTGCACAGGAAGCCGAAAGGCAGGAAATTGGCCGTGAACTTCATGATAATATCAATCAGTTATTAATAACAGCCCGTCTGTATATCGGCATTGTCAAAATGTTTCCGGACAACGAGGAAATATCTTTGGCAAAGATCGATCAATTGATCAATACAGTTATTGATGATATAAGGACCATGGCCGATACATTGATCCCTCCGCCACTGCAGAAATTGGGAGATGTGATCAAAGACCTTGCCATTGAACTGAAAGCAATCAGTAAGCTTCATATTGATTGTCAGTTGCACCTGCCTGACGAGTCAAAAATTCCAAATAAACTCAAACTAAACTTATACCGGATCATCCAAGAGCAACTCTATAACATTTTCAAATATGCGCAAGCAGACAATGTTCAAATAAAAATGGAACAGGAGGAGCATAGGCTCACTTTACAAATATCAGATGATGGAGTTGGATTCGACACGTCCAAAAATTCAATGGGCGTTGGATTTCTGAACATGCAAACAAGGGTATCTGAATTCAATGGTGAAATAAAAATCAGCTCAGCCCCTGATAAAGGATGTACCATAGAAGTTTATATCCCCTTGGCTTAGAGGCCATCATGGGCCAGCCAGAAAGCAGGTTGTTCTATGCTGAGTTGCAGTTCTTGATTTTAAAACAATTCTTTCAGGGATAGATCTTGTTTTGCAAATTCAAGTCCAAAGGTGAGGCAAGCCAATATATCTTCTTCAGGAGCGGTAATGAGCTGGTAAAATTCAGGAGGAAGCATGGTACCGCCGGAAAACTGCTCACCCCTGTCAGATAATTGAATCCGGTTTTTACGAACAATAAAGATTTTTAAAAAATCGGCTTTCGCCAGGGGAACTGCCAGGGCTTGTTGTGCCTCATCCGGCTCTTTGAAAAAAGATGCAACAGAAAATAAAAATTGTTTGCCTGCCTCTGACCGCTCTGTAGTTTCAACACCTCGAACGATTTTAAACTGGAATTGTCCGGAAAGATAAACGCCGATGAGATCGATGTCATAATTGGTTTTGGGAATACACCTGACATACAGAGATACATGTTCGCGGTCAGTAAATGGAAGTTCATGATCCGGATCATGGACAAATTTTATTTCACTTTCCCCAGAAGGTTGGCTAATAGTATCCCAATGATCTTCTCCTGTCCGGACCAGCATATCACTATACTGATGATAGCTTTGCCGGCCCTCCATGCACAACAGCATGAACCAGGCTGAGAATGAATTAAAATGACCGGTCTCTCTATAGTCTTTATCCAGGATAGCGGCGAAATGAAACAGCCTGGCCTGATCACTTTTACGCACCAGGCTTGCATCCTGGTCATTATCCTTAACAAGTGAAAATTCCTCGCCATCCTGGTGAATAATACAAAACGGGTTGTGCTCTACGGCATTGGCAAGTGAGGAGTTGCGACAACGTAAACGAACCACCCGGGAAGAGATCGTTTGCAGCTGCCTGATCAATGATGCCGAAGGCTCTTGCATAGGTAAATGATACGAATCGAGAATAAAATCCAAGGCCCTTTGTGTCATAGGTCCCCAATAACCATCGGCGATAATGCTGAAAGGGAGATTAGGAGAAGCAAACGTATATAATGTTTGTTGAAGGTCTCTGATCAGATCATGATCCAGTATCCCGGCACTTTCTCTTTCCTTTGGTGTTTCTGTGGTGAAACTTTCACCTGACTGTTCATTGGGGAACACATCGTCCAATGCCTGTTGCACTGCCCTGGCAAGGTTGGAGGTGTTGTACTTTTTCCTATGAAGGTAGGCAACCAGCTTTTTGAAGTTGTGGAAGGTTAGGTGCTCCTGGCTCGGCATCAGTTTATCAATTTCTTCTTGCGCGACCAACCGCATAATGGAAGGCACCTGTTCTATGCCAATGCCCCAACTCACAAAATTTGCAGGTACAAAATCAATATCTACAACATCCCATTGCTTAAAGGAGCTGATTTCATTATCCTCGTATCTTATGGGCATAGTGTTCTTTTAAACGTTACTGAATCCGGTTTGTGAAAAATCAAAGGGAATGGGGTCGCGGCTTACCAGCAGCTTAATTTGTGCAGATAGCTGCCTGGACAAAATAGCTTCAAAAAGTAGCGGTTCCTGCACCGTCAATGTTTCCGTTGCAAAAGGAGTCAATCCGGCAGTGCTTTCTGGTTGCATCCTTTTAATGGTAAGGTCCGACATGACAATGTACACCTGATAAAACACCGGAAATTCTTCATCATTCGCAATTTCCAGTTGCAGTGGGTTGAATACAATGCGACCCTCACGGATGTAAAAAGACTGCCTATTCAGTTCCAGGTGACCGCTGCTGTACGCAAAACGGTCGTTGGTTTCATTTTGCCAGCGATGTCTCAGGCGCACCGACAAAGCACGGTATTCTTTATAATTCTCTCCTGGTAAAGCCAGGTTGCAGCAATAATGATAACGCACAAACTTGTCAGGAAATTCGCTCAGCAAACTAAGTTCACCAACAGTAAATCCCGTTACAGACGCTTTATTATGCTGGTAATCAGAGGAGCCAAAACTGACGGTATAAGAACCTCCATGATCTTCCACTAAAAGTCTTTCCTCATGATCATAATGCTGCAATTCAGAACTTCGAAAACATTCCAGGCCATTCCATTTCGAAAAGACATCAAACCGGACGCGCTCAAGTTGATTGTGTATACGATCAATAGTACCTGCGCTTTCCTGTTCATCGTTGATGTATACAGGTAAAAGTGGCCGCCCAACTATTACTTTATACAATGCTGTTGGGTTCAGTTGTTGCGTGAGTCCGCCAAATAAAAGCTCATTATCTCTGACAAAGACCTCTCCATTTGCGGTGTCTATGGGTTCATTAGTCACATAATCTTTTAAGGTAGCACCGGTATTTAGTTGGATCAATTTAAAATCTTCTTCTAAAACCTGCCAATTGCCTGTGTATTTGTTATAGACGATAGCAGGTGTAAGATCTGCATGCTTCAACTGGTTATGCAAAAAATATTGATCAAGGTTGGAAGGCGCGGTGAGTATAACAGGCACTTCGTCCTGCATCTTGTATTCATATCGAACTTTGAAACGCAGCCAGAGGAGCAAATGCTTGTAAGATATCTTACCCTTTGTTTGGTTGATGA
>CBKWHA010000091.1:0-18537 GCA_966674115.1 uncultured Chitinophagaceae bacterium | reverse complement strand
TTTATGGGTGTTTGGAAACAAATTGCTGAATATTTATATATACGTAAGCCCGATCCCGATAGGCCAAAGTCGCAATGGGTAAAATACATGCACGGCATTAACCGCCTTAGTATTATTCTCTTTATTATGGCTCTGATTATCCTGGCAATCAAGCTTTTGAGATAGCTTAGGCCATCAATCATTTAAATCTCAAGATTTCGAAATCACAAAATCAGCAATAATTCTCGCTGCTTTTTCAGATGCATTACCCCCCTGTTGTAAAAGTTCATTCAATTGATGGTAATCTTCTTTTATTTGCTGAATACGCTCTTGGTTGTGTAAAATACTGTCTAACTCCCTTACCAGGTTTTCTTTGGTGAGTTCATGCTGGATCAATTCTTTCACAACCAGTTTATCCATAATTAAATTCACCAATGAAATGTATTTTACCTTGATCAGCCGCTTGGCTATTTCATAAGAAATGGCTGAGCCTTTATAGCAAACAACCTGGGGCACGCCAAATAAAGCAGTTTCGAGTGTTGCCGTTCCTGAGGTTACCAATGCAGCGGTAGACCTCGTCAGCAACCGGTAGGTATTACCTTTTACCGAACTGACGTTAGGATAGCCTTTTAGTAGCTCATGGTAAAAACTATCGTCCAGGGAAGTAGCTTTGGCTACAATAAATTGGTAATTAGGGAAAGCTTTGGAGGCTTCGAGCATAATAGGAAGCTTCTTTGCTATTTCCTGCTGCCGGCTGCCAGGCAATAGGGCTATTATGGGATGTTCCTGATCTTTTTTTACAGGATGATTTTCCTGGAACTCTTTTACCACTTGGGCCAGCGGATGCCCAACAAACTCCACATTATAGCGCCACTTATTTTCATAAAACTCCTTTTCAAACGGCAGAATGACCAGCATTTTATCCACTACATCTCTGATTAGCTTTACACGGCTCTCTTTCCAGGCCCAGACCTGCGGGGAAATATAATAAATCACTTTAAGTCCCTGCTCTTTAGCCCATTTGGCAATGCGTAAATTGAACCCCGGATAATCAATGAGCACAAGTACATCAGGTTGGAACTGAAGGATATCTTCCTTGCAAAACTTGAGATTGTTCAGTATCGTAGGCAGGTTTTTAATGACTTCGGCAAAACCCATAAAAGCCAGGTCTCTGTAATGCTTTACTACTATACCACCGGCTGCCTGCATCAGGTCGCCGCCCCAGCAGCGGATATGCGCATAATGGTCTACTTTTTTTAGCTCTTTCACCAAATTGCTGCCGTGTAGATCTCCTGAAGCTTCTCCGGCTATGATATAGTATTTCATTCTTCTTAATTAATGTGTCAACTCAAAAACCTTAGTAGCAAAAACAAAACACCATATACAATCGTAATAATAAAGATGCCTTTGGATGTTTGATACTTGTTGGTGTTGATGTAAAAGGTAAAGAGAGCAATATTGGCTACCATACACCAGGCTGCAAAAAAAGTAATGAGCCTGGTTTCCTCACCAAGTGTTTCTACAAATTCAGAAAGGGAATAACTGGAAAACTTCAGGAAATATAAAAATACGGCAACAAGAAGTGGTAGCAATAAGCCAAGCAGTATTCCGAGTTTAAGGTTGTCTTTCTTTAGAATCAAAGTTCCAGGTTTTTTCAAGTTTTTCTTTTAAGCTATAATGTGTTAAGTCAAACTGTATGGGTACTATGCTCACAAAGTTGTTAGCTAAAGCCCATACATCAGTATCGGTACCTTCGTCAAAGTTCACAAATTCGCCGGTTAGCCAATAATATTTTCGGCCATGCGGATCGTGACGTTCAATAAAATCTTCCTCGTATTTCGCATAGGCCTGTCTGCAAATCTTTACCCCTTTGATTGCGTCTACCGGTGCGATCGGAATATTTACATTGAGTACAGTATGTTTGTCTGCAGGCGTTTTGAGCATTTGCTCAATGATCATGCGGGCATATTTCCGGGCAGCAGTAAAGTCGGCTTCCAGGCTATAATCGAGTAAAGAAAAGCCAACAGAAGGTATGCTTTCTATAGCAGCTTCAACAGCCGCCGACATGGTGCCGGAATAAATTACATTGATACTGTGGTTAGCGCCATGGTTGATGCCGCTGATGCAAATGTCGGGTTTGTGGTGCAGAATTTTATCTACTGCAAGTTTTACACAATCAACCGGAGTGCCGGTACATTGATAAGCTTCTATGTCGCCAAAAATATTGACTTTATTCAACCGTAGCGGAATGCCTATGGTAATGGCGTGCCCCATACCTGATTGTGGTTTGTCGGGAGCTACCACTACAACTTTTCCAAGATCTTTTACCGCTTCTATAAGGTTTCTGATTCCGGGCGCAGAAATACCATCATCGTTGGTCACCAGTATAACTGGTTCGTGTTTATCTATTACCATTCAGCACAGATTAGAATAATGTCAATAAAACAAAATTGGCTACTTTTTCCCGTCCGCCAAAATTTGAACCAAATAGTTATTTTAAGAGTAATAGTTTATGGTTTATAGTTTATTGTTGCCCTGATCATTTAAAGTGTTTTACTGATTTGAAACTTTATTAAAATGAAAAGTAATTTCAACTCTTTACGACTACCATAAACTAAAAACAGTAAACCATATACAAAATATGTCTAAAATAATTAGTATTTTGCAGCTAAATAAATTAGTCTTATGGCTCTCGCTAATAAAAATATGAAATACCTGCGTAAGCTGCGCGGCTGGACCCAAGAGGAGTTCGCGCAGAAGTTGCGCATTAAAAGGTCTCTGCTGGGCGCTTATGAAGAAGAAAGAGCTGAGCCCAGGACAGAAGTGCTGGAAATAGTGGCAGATATGTTCAAGCTCACGCTGGACGACTTGATGAGGAAAGACCTGAGTGAGGTAAAAGGCAGCTATATCGCTAAGCGCCGCGCACAAAAACTGGCTGCTGGCCGTAGCGATATCCCTTTTGTTCCGGTAAAAGCAGCCGCAGGTTACCTCACCGGCTTTGCAGATCCTGAATTTATTGACGAGCTGAATACCTTTACGCTGCCTATGCTAACAGGCGGTGATTACAGGGCTTTTGAGATCATTGGCGATTCGATGATGCCTACACCCAGCGGTTCTGTTATTGTGGGTGAAAAAGTAAACAACCTGGAAGAGGTAAAAAACAATAATACCTACATAGTAGTATCTAAAACAGATGGTATTGTTTACAAACGGGTGCTGAAAAATAACCGGCAGAAAAATAAGGTTACCCTTGTTAGTGATAATCCTACCTACCAGCCTTATACGATCAATGCCGAAGATATACTGGAATTGTGGCAGGCTCAGATGATATTGTCAAAAGCCAATACGCAGTTAAGTTGGGATGTAAACCAATTGGCCAGTATTGTAAACAACCTCCAACAGCAGGTGAGCGTTTTAAAGAAACGGATGAATTAAGCCTTTAAGTGTCGTTTCGACAAGTCATGCCACGGTCTATAAGTGGCATGACTCTATAAATTCTACTGACGGCTACTTTACTGCTGATTTGTTCATTTTAAAGCCAAAATGGTAGATAAAATATTATTTTTAACGGCTTTTTATCCCCAAAACATCGAAATTTTCAATTATGTAACCAGTACACCATTATATTTGCCGCGCCAACCCTATAACTGTATTATGAGATTAATCCTCCTGGTGCTGTTTATTTCAATGTTTGTTCGTGGTTTCACTCAACCAAAGAGTATTCCTGCTATCAGGACTATGCAGGCACCGGTATTGGATGGCAACCTGGATGACTCGGCTTGGAAAGTTGCCTCTGTTGCTAATGATTTCATACAGTATCTTCCCCTCAATGGTGCCCCGGCCTCCGTACGTTCCGAAGTACGCATTTTATACGATAACGACGCTGTTTACATTGGTGCTTACCTCTATGATAATCCAGCTTTGATCAGGCGGCAATTAACGGCAAGAGATGAGGAACAGCAAAAAGATGCAGATTATTTCTCCGTTTACTTCGATACTTATAATGACCAGCAGAACGCCTTCCAATTCCTGGTAACTTCAGCCAATGTACAAACGGATGCAAGACATAGCAATAGCTCACTTTCTGTTTTTGGCAGCGATGAAGACCGCTCCTGGGATGCCGTATGGCAGAGTAAGACCAGTATACGAAAGAATGGATGGACTGCAGAAATACGCATACCCTACATTTCACTTCGTTTTGCCCAAAAAGATGTTCAAACCTGGGGGATCCAGTTCATGCGCTTTGTACGCCGCAAGACAGAAACAACATTCTGGAGTCCTGTTAATCCCAATGTATCGGGCTTTGTTAACCAATTTGGCAAGTTGGAACAGCTACAAGATATCCGGCCACCCGTACGTCTAAGCTTATCACCATACTTATCCGGCGGTGTCCGGTTTACACCTGAGGGTAATACACGCAAGCAAGAGCTCCTGCGCAATGGAGGCATGGATATTAAATACGGCATTAACCAGAGTTTTACACTAGATGCCACCCTCATCCCGGATTTTGGACAAACTATCTCTGATAATGTAGTCAACAATCTTTCACCTTTTGAAGTGCAATTTGATGAGAACAGGCCTTTTTTTACAGAGGGTACAGAATTATTCAATAAGGCTGGCCTTTTTTATTCAAGAAGAATTGGGAGCACGCCTGCCGGCTATTATAATGTAAGAAGCTTTGAATCCTCCAATCCAGATTGGACAATAAAAAAGAATCCTTCTGTAACCCAGTTGTACAATGCTTTTAAACTTTCCGGAAGAACAGATAACAAACTGGGTATAGGCGTTTTTAATGCACTGACTGCACCCATGACCGCTCACCTGTACAACGATCAAACCAAGCAGGATACAATATTTCGCACCGAGCCTTTAACCAATTACAACATTATTGTGCTTGACCAGTTATTGAAAGGACGGTCGTATGTAACATTTACCAATACGAATGTAATTAGAAATGGTACTGGTCGCGATGCAAATGTGGCAGGTTTGGACTTTGCCCTTTTTGATGCTTTAAATCTTTATACCATTTCAGGCAGTGTCAGGAAGAGTGACATATTAGGATATTCTCCATACCCTGGCTTTACTTCAACTGTTTTTGATACTGTTCATATGAACGGAGCCACCTATTTAAATCCTTACAATGGCTACGTTGCCCGCCTCAAGCTAGGTAAAGTCAGCGGTAAGGTTCAGTATTCCCTTACAAGTAAGATCACTTCCGACAAATATGACCCTAACGACCTTGGCTATTTGCAGAATGCCAATACAGTCAATTATACCGGAGGTATTAGTTACAATGTCTACCACCCAAAGAAAAACCTTTTGAATTATTCTTACAGCCTGAATTTTAATGGAACCTGGTTATATAAACCTTATGCTTTCTCCAGCTTTGATATAAATGCCAAGGCCTTCTGGCTGTTCAAAAATATGTGGGATGTAAGTCTGACCATTGGTGGGGAGCCTGTTTGGAAAGATGACTATTTTGAATTGAGAACTCCGGGTAAAAGATTGAAAATACCTAAATACATATATACCTTTTTAAGTGGCAGCACAGACAGCCGGAAGCGCTTATTTGCTGAATATGTCCTTGGTTTTGCAGAAGCTGACATGCCCAACAATCCATACTATGGCCTGAATGTTGGCCTTCGTTACCGCTTCAGCAACAAATTTTCACTGAGTGTTAGCGCAGATAAAAAGTTGGATCATAACCAGGTGGGATATACGATGCGGGAGGTAAACGGGGAGCCTGTTGCAGGTTTCCGGAACATCAATGAACTGACAGCTATAGTTTCTGGTATTTACAATTTTACACCCCGCATCAACTTTACATTTCGCACCCGCCATTACTGGAGTTCTGTGCATTATAACAGCTTTTTCCACGTACAGGAAGATGGTTATTATAAAGCAATTCCATTTATTGATGGTAGGGATTACAATTTCAATGTGTTTAATGTGGATGCCTTCTTTACCTGGGATTTCAAACCTGGTAGCCGCATCATTGCCGGCTGGAAGAATTGGCTGGGCAATGATTATGCCGTATCTGGTTATGAAAGCAGCAATAGAAGGTACTTCAAAAATTTTAAAGGCACTTTCGATCTGCCCCATGGAAATGAGCTCACATTAAAAGTGATCTACTTCCTCGATTATAACCAGCTAAAGAGAATGAGATAATTTTCAAATTATCTCATTCTCAAATTGCATCGTAAATGTCTTTCGCCACACGGAACGTGTTGCAATGCGCTTCGACGATCGTCTTTACCTGGGGGGAATAACCGCCGCCCATAGCAACCACACAGGGAATTTGATGTTGCTTAAGTGTAGTAAAAACGGCTTCATCTCTTTGCTTGCAACCGCTCATGCTTATTTTCAACTTGCCAAATTTATCGGTAGCTAAAATATCTACACCGGAAAGATAAAATACAAAATCAGGTTGCACTCTCTCCATAAGCTGTGGCATCGTTTGATGTAAAATAGAGAGGTACTCAGCATCTTTGATACCATCAGGCAATTCTATATCCCAATCACTCCTTTCTTTATGAAACGGATAATTGTTTTTGCCGTGCATGCTGAAAGTAAATACCCGAGGTTCATGTTCAAAGATCTTAGCCGTACCATTGCCTTGATGTACATCGAGATCAAGAATGAGTATTTTCTTGGCTAGATCTTTATGCAGCAAGTAATTGGCGGCTACGGCAAAATCATTCAGCAGGCAAAAACCTTCTCCTTTGTTCGCAAAGGCATGGTGCGTACCACCGGCTACATTAAACGAAATACCATGCTCAAAGGCATAGTGGCAACAGTCAATCGTACCTTGGGTGATCACCAATTCTCTTTCCGTAAGTTGTGGCGATTGCGGAAAACCAATATGACGCTGCTCTCGTGCAGAAAGGGTCTGGTGTTTCAATTTATAGAGGTATTCCTCAGTATGTGTCCATAAAATAACTTCGTCTGGACAAAGGCCTGGCGCAAACAGGTTTTCCTGTCTGATGGTGCCTTCATACAACAATTGCCCCGGTATCAGTTCATATTTCAGCATGGGAAAGCGGTGTCCCTCCGGCAGCGGATAGGCATAAATTGGATCAAAGGCTATATGTAACTTATGTTGTTTCATTTTAATCATTCACCATTGACCATTCACGCCTCTAAACAGCCATCACACTATTTCCCACAATAGCAAATACAGAGGCCGATTTTGTAGGTCCAACAATAGTCAGTCCGGTAAACTTACTAAATGCAGGAAGTATGCAATGATCTTTGGTAAAATAGAAGCAGGGGAAACGAAGGCTTTGTTTGGCCAATCCGTGGATGACAATGCCCGGGTGCAAATGCCCGCAAAAAGTATAACTGGATTTACTCTTTTGGCAATGTTCGTGGCTAAAGCAAAAGTCGTTATTGATAAGATCCTCATCCCAAACCTTAATATTAGCCTCCCTGTACCAGTCGTCGTTCAGGATATCATGATTGCCTCTAACCAGGTGAAAGTCTATGCTGAAATCGTCCCGCCAGCGTTTGAACCAATCCAATTCCAGATTGGCTTTACTATGAAAAAGGTCCCCAACCGCAATGATCTGTCGGGGCTGGAAGTATTGCAACAGGTGCACCAGCCGCTGCAGGTCTTCTTTAAAAACACCCTGGGGAACGGCTATGCCCGCCTTCCTGAAGTGCCCGGTCTTGCCAAAATGCAGATCTGACAGAATGAGTGCCTTTTCTTCCTCCCAAAATAATGCCCGTAAAGCCGAAAGCCAGAGCGTCTGATCACCGATTCTATGTAAAAGAGGCGGTTGCACGAGCGCCGCAAGTTAGCTTATGAAGGGCTTTCAAAAAAAATATTATTCTCAGCAATAATAATTGTTGAATTGCATATATTGTGATAGTTAACCTTTACCATCCACCTTAAACACCACGCGTATGAAGCCAATTGTACTTTTGCTTGCTATTATAGCTTTTTGGATGCTGTCAACAGGATGTAAAAAAGATATCCCAGCCGACACCAGCATGATCCCACAGGTATTACAAACTGAAGGCAAAGCGCTGATAAAGCCATCAGACAGATTTTCTCCTACATTAAAAGCAAAATTGGCCAATATGCCTGCCGGCTACGAAAAAAGGCTCGCTTTAAATACACCCTTCTCATTGAAAATGCACCCTGAATACCAGAACATGGCGCTCAGGGCAATGCATATAATAGGAGCCACACCTTGCGATGAGAGTAACCTGCTTTTCCAGTGGCTGTACAAGCAACTGAGTGATTGGGATTCTGAGACCTTATTCTGGGCAGCTTACTCAGGTATGCTATTTTTCCCTGCCTATGACGCTTTGCTGTTTGGAAATAGTACTACTGACCAGTATTTTGGAACTAACCACCAGTATACGCATAGAGTCAATAAAACTTTTAAAGATTTGCAACGTTTCTGGAACATCCAATCCAGGGACATCGTATTGCAAGCCATGCATGGAAGTATGCTGCATAATAGGGAAAAGCTGATTAGAATGGATATGATCCTTTTTGGTGATAGCAAAGAAATGGCAGAGTACTGGGCAGACTTAATTTTAATGTTAGTTAAGGAAGTACCGCAATACAGAAACGGCAACCATCCTGTTTTTACTTTTAATGCCTTTGCCCAGCCATCTTTTAATTTCCCACTTTATGGAAAAATACCCAACAAAGTTGTAATAGGAGACGGGATCATAGAGGCCTTAAGCGCGATTGGTTATGGTGATGTGGCGCCTCAGGCCATATTGGCCCATGAATTTGGGCACCATATTCAGTTTCAATTAAACGTATTTGGTAATGAAATCAGTCCTGAGGCTACCCGCAGAACAGAACTAATGGCAGACTCCTATGCTGGTTATTATCTTTCACATGCAAGAGGGGCTACCATGCAATGGAAAAGAGTGCAACAATTCTTGCAGGTATTCTACAACATAGGGGATTGTGGCGTTAATGATTTGGAGCACCACGGAACGCCCAAACAAAGAATGGCTGCTGCCCAATGGGCCTATAATATTGCTAATAATGCGCAAAAACAGGGGCATATTATGCCAAGCCAGAAATTTACTAAACTCTTTGAAGCACAATTACCCAGGCTTGTTAAATATTAATTTTCCAACTGCTGCTGCATCCTCCGCACCCTGTCTTCCAGTTTTTCCGAGGTCAGGTTCTCCCGTAAACTGTCCACCTTTATAGGGAAGCAGAATGGCGTGAGCCGCTTAGGATAGGTAATAACGATCCTGGAGTGCTGAATGCGCTCCAGCATCTGCCTTAGCCTCACTTCTTCCATCTGCTGATCAAAAACTTCCTGGTAAGCCTGCCGAAGTAATACATTATCAGGCTCATATTCATTAAACACGTTGAACAGTAAACCTGCAGAAGACTGCAAATGCCTTGCTTTTTTATATTCACCAGGATAACCCTGGAAGATCAGACCACCAATAACAGCAATATCCCTGAATTTTCGTTTAGCCATCTCTGTAGCATTCACACTATGTTGTATATCTTCCATCAAATTGTCAAGCGAAAACAACTCATAGGCATTGCTGTCATCCAAAGGAATAGGCTGGTCGCTAAGCAATTCAAAACCATAATCGTTCATGGCTATAGAAAACGTGATTGGCCTAATTCTGGAAATACGGTAACCCAATACAGCCGCCATGGCCTCATGCACCAGCCGGCCTTCAAATGGGTATACAAAAAGATGAAAACCATCTCGCGTTTCAATCTGTTCGATGAGCAATTCATTCGGAGCAGGCACATGCGACAGCCTTTGTTGCAATTCAAACAACGGCATTAAAACCTCTAATTCAATTTCCACTTGCTCATTGCCCCTTGCCAATTGTCCATTTCCGATTGCTTCCCGCAGCACCTTCCCCAAACTCGCCGAAAGCGGCAATCTTCCACCCATCCAGCTCGGTACAATAGACTTTTTAGCATTTGACTTCTTTACAATGGCCGTCAATTCTTTGATCATCACCAGTTCTAGTTGTCTGCCTGCCAGGGTAAAACTATCACCAGGCTCAAGCCGCGATAAAAAGCTTTCTTCCACCATACCAATATAACCGCCAGTAATGAATTTGACCTTTAGCATCATGTCACTCACAATGGTGCCTATATGCAAACGGTGACGCATGGCCATCCGGCGGCTTTTCATTTTATAAATACCATCTTCGATCTCCACCTTCTTATATTCATCATACTGCTGCAAAGCGTTACCGCCCGATGTAATAAAGAAAAGGATTTCTCTCCATTCATCTTCTGTCAGTTCCGCAAAACAATTGGTCGATTTCACCTCCCTATAAATTTCATCCGGCACAAAACCTTCACCGATAGCAAGTGTGCATAGGTATTGCACGAGTACATCATAACATAAAACCATCGGCTCACGGCTTTCAATATACTCATCTTCAATAGCCGATTTTAATGCGGCAGCTTCCACCAGCTCCAGTGAATGTGTAGGCAGGAAATAGATCTTACTGACCGCATCAGGCTGATGGCCGCTGCGTCCCGCACGTTGAAGAAACCGGGCGACACCTTTGGGAGAACCTACCTGAATGACCGTTTCTACAGGCCGGAAGTCCACGCCCAGGTCAAGACTCGCCGTACAAACTACAGCCTTCAGCTTGCCTTCGTGTAAAGCTTCTTCTACCCAATTGCGCAACTCGCTCTCAATAGAGCCATGATGCAAGGCTATAGCACCCGCCAGCTCCGGAGCCACATTCAGCAAAGTCTGGTACCACATTTCACTCATACCACGCGTATTAATGAAAATAAGCGTAGTGCGACTCTGTTCAATAATAGGCAGTACCTTCCTTGCCAGCTTGATACCCAAATGCCCCGCCCACGGATATTTCTCTATTTCATCAGGTAAAATCGATTCAACCTCAATAGTCTTTGATAAAGAAGCCCGCACTATAAAAGCTTGCATGTTGTTATAAGGAGTGCTTTGCGCGCTGACGCTCTGGGGGTGCAGCTTGGCCCTCAACAACACCTCCATCGCCTGCTCCAAATTCCCGATCGTCGCACTGATCCCCCATATAGAAACGCCCGCCCCCTCTCTTGACTTTGAACTCTGAATTTTGAACTCCGAACTCCTCAACCCACATATCCGGCTTACCGCCAACTCCACCTGCACGCCCCGTTTACTGCCCATCAATTCATGCCATTCGTCAACGGCAATGATCTGCAGGTTTTTGAAAATTTCTGGATATCCTTTTTGCGTTAACAATAGATGCAAACTTTCAGGGGTGATGATCAGCACTTCAGGCATTTGTCGCTTCTGCTTTTGCCGGTCAGCAGTAGAAGTATCGCCGCTACGGATGCCAACTTTCCACTGCATACCCAGTTCTACAATTACTTCTTCCATAGCACGGCCTATGTCTTTAGCCAATGCCCGAAGTGGCGTGATCCAGATAAGCAGCAATCCGTTTTTCCCCTTTGATTGGTAAGTCTTAGGATGACGATTAATAAAATTGATGACAGCTCCCAGAAAAACCGAGAAGGTTTTGCCCGTTCCCGTTGGTGCGTTAACCAACCCACTTTTACCCTTGGCAATATGCTGCCAGGCTTCCTCCTGATAGGCAAATGGCTGAAAGCCCTTGGAAGAAAGCCATTGCTGAATCACCAAATATCCTTTCGTGTGGGTTAACTGCATATGGTTCTACAAGACGAAGTTATTATTGTTTAAAAAACACATTAATATCTTTTATTACGAAACTTCTATTATCTTGGCGGAAATATTGAGTAGTTGCTTACCTGCTAGACACCATCTCCAATACCTATAATAAACTATTTGAATTTGCTGGTTAATTGATTCACTGATACTTCCATAACCTATTAGATAAACCTGAGTTGTTACAGACAAAATAGTTTTTTCCTAAACCCTATAAAAGCAAAAACAATGAAACGTTCCATCAAGACGATCGCCTTGAGTTCGATTCTGGTTGCATCTTTATTTGCCTGTACCAAAGACGCAAAGGAGTCACAGGTAAATATCCAGGAAGGTACACTTACCGCTGCAAAAGAAAAAACAGCAGAAAAGGTCTCCAAAAAACCACTTTTAACCCCTAGTCAAGCCCCCACAGTAGCTTCTGTAGGCAAATCAGTAACAGTAAGTTACACTGCCACCGATCAAACTACCAATACTGCCGTAAGTTGCGGTAAAGTGTCCATTTACCAATGGGATGGTATACAATGGGTTGAAGTGGCTGCAGCAAATGCTCCAACCGCATCCTTTACGTTCACGCCCACCACAGCAACAGATTGCGCTTATAAATTTCGTGCTGGATTCTCTCCTGGCGGAGGATCTGGAGGCGTAAGTTGTTCGGGTGACTATGCCGGGGTAGACTACACTACCGAACAGGATTTTTGTATTGATGTACAGGAATGCGTGCAAACTTTTACAATTTCAAGTGAGATAGAAGCAACCGCAGTTGCAAATGGTCAGTATGAATTCGCCATCACCTATACACTGATCAGCCCGGTTGATGTTAATGGTGTTAAGTTTCAGGGAGGCGCTACTGCTGGTGGTAATGTTGGTAGCACGATCACTGATTATGGTAACACTACCGTGGTGAATGCAAACAATAATAATACTGTACTGAAATGGGATGGTAATTTGCAAGCCTGCACACCTCAGAAAGTAGCATTTAAGTACAAACGTAACTTCAAATGTCCGGCTGTCGATGAAGCCATAACAGGTCAATGGTCAGCATCCGTTGGTGCGACCGAACTAGGAGTTAAAGCACCGTTGACTTATAGCTGCAATTAGTAAAAGCGGGTTAGCTATATATTATGGGCTATAAGCTGGAAGAAGTACGCTATACTTCTTCCAGCTTATAGCCCATAATCATAAAATATCTTACTTCCCATATACCTCCAGCATCTTCTTTAAATCATCCAGCGTATTGATATCTTCTACTTTCTTATCATGCCGCCAGCGGCTGATCCGGGGAAACCGCAGCGCCACTCCCGACTTATGCCTGTTACTTGCCGCAATTCCCTCAAAAGCAAGTTCAAATACCAACTCCGGCTTCACTGTTCGCACTGGTCCAAATTGCTCCAGCGAATTCTTCTTGACAAATGCATCCACCTGTGCAAACTCTTTATCTGTCAACCCCGAATAAGCCTTTGTAAACGTAACCAGTTTATCTCCATCCCGAACCGCAAAAGTGTAGTCTGTATACAGATTACTCCTCCTTCCGGCCCCCTTTTGGGCATACACCATCACCGCATCAATGGTCAATGGGTCTATCTTCCACTTCCACCAGTCACCTCGTTTTCGCCCTGTCAGGTATTTCGACGACTTCCGCTTCAACATAAAACCTTCCGCGCCCATTTCGCGGGAGGTTTCCCGGAGCCGGGCCAACTCTTCCCAATTGTCAAAGGGTATCACCGGCGAGATCAATAGGGTGGGGTGGTTAAGGGTAGTAACCAGCTCCTCCAATTGGCCCCTCCTTTCTTCCAGAGGCCTGTTGCGCCATTCAGTGCATTCATATTCCAACAAGTCATAGGCAAAGAAGGCAATCGGCGCTTCCTGCAACTGCTTCTTGGTCACATTCTTCCTGCCAATGCGGGTTTGCAATAAGGCAAAGGGAAGCGGCTTCTGGTCAACAGAAGGAATGATCTCTCCGTCGATGACGATTCCATTGGGCAACGCATCCTTAAGGGATTGGTATTCAGGAAATTTTTCCGTCATCAGCTCTTCACCCCGGCTCCAGACGTAGAGTTCATCATTCCTTTTAATAAGCTGACCACGGATGCCATCCCATTTCCACTCGGCCTGCCATTCAGATGGATTCCCTAGGCTGGACACATCATCTTCAAGTGCATAAGCCAGAAAAAATGGGTAGGGCTTGGAATCATCAGCAGCAATAGCTTCTTCACTCACCAGTTCTGCAAATGAAATTGAACTAGGATCCCAATTTCCACTAATATGATGTGCGATCACTGATGGCGCAGTTCCAACTGTCTTTGCCAGTGCATTCACCATTAGATTTTGCGATACCCCGATCCGGAAGGCACCGGTAATGAGTTTGTTGAAGACAAAACGTTCTGCACTGTTCATTTCCTTCCAGGAATCGATAATAAAACGCTTCTTGACCTCTTCATTTTCTTTTTCAATAGCGATCAATTGTTCAATAAAGTAATGGAGTGGCCGCTCAGAAGATTGTCCACCTTCATGCTCCGGCAACAGCAAAGCAATGGTTTCAGCTAGGTCACCCACCGTATGATAAGATTCTTCAAACAACCAGAAAGGCAAATCAATGACCTCCACACACCAATTGGCCAGTTGCGTCGTATTCACCGCCCTCTTCGGCCTTCTGCCACTAAACAGCGCAATCACCCATACTTTATCCCTGTCATTTGCTGAAGAAAAATAATCCACCAGCGCATCCAACTTCGCATTGGTCTTTGTACTCGTTCCTAATTTCGTCACCAATTCAGCAAATAGACGCATGCTTATACCTCATTGATATTTTTTATTTTCTAACACTCCAATATCCACCATCCCTCATTCCCTGTACTTCGAACCTCTAACCTCCCGCCTCGTACCTTACTTCCTCATTCTCTTCCTCCCCTCCATACTCCGTCTTTACCTCCCCAGCCTCAATCCCCTGTTCCCTCAAATACCTGCTAAAAGCAAACTGAAATCCATGCGTAGTATAAACTCTTTCTGCCCCCGTTTCTTTAACTGCTTTCAACAACCCGAGCCAGTCGGCATGATCACTAAGACTAAAACCGGCATCTGCATTCCTGCGCCTTACTGCCCCGCGTACCTGCATCCACCCGCTGCAAATACCCACTTCATAAGGCGCAAACTTCTTCATCCAGGGAGAACCTTCCGCACTGGAAGGCGCGATCACAACGGCACCTTTTAAAAGGCTTTTTGGTGTTTCCGGCGTTACTTTTTGTACCTGCGGTAGATTCCAACCCGCATTCACCAAAGCAGCATGAATGTTATAAATAGCACCATGAACCAATATATCGTTAGTTACTTCGGCTATACAAGGCAGTATCCTTTGTGCTTTTCCCAGGCTATAGGCAATTAGTATAGAACATTTACCTTCTGCCTGGTTCTTTTTGATCCAGGTCTGGATATCTGCAAAGATCTGTGCCTGCGGTTTCCAGTAATAGATAGGCAATCCAAAAGTAGACTCGGTAACAAAGGTGTGACAGGACACGGGCTCAAAAGCTCCGCTCAAACCATCGTTTTCCAGCTTGTAATCGCCACTGATCACCCACACTTCACCTCCGCTTTCCACCCTTATTTGCGCTGAACCAATGATATGTCCCGCAGGATGCAGCGTAATCCGTACCCCATTGATGTAAACTGGTTCATTCCAGCCAATACTTTCGTAATGATTGACACCTAAACGTTGTTGCAGTAATGGCTTTGTATCGTGATGACAGAGGTAATATTTACTGCCCCACTTGGCATGATCGCTATGGGCATGAGTGATCAACGCCCGTTCTACAGGCTTCCAGGGATCAATATAAAAATCTCCCTCCCTGCAATAAAACCCACAATTAGAAAATTCAATCAAAGGCATCTCAACAAATCCAAAAGCTTACAAGTTCACTATTCTACAGCCTATTCACCATTCACGTCGTAAACCTGTAAGTTCCCTTACTCCACTACAGATTTAATGCCGTTGTTGACCTTAATAAAGTAGAGCTTTTTGTTTTCAAAGTAATCCAGCGTCATGTTTTGTTTGTTCAGAAATACCGGCTGGATGTCAAACTGTGTAAAAATGTAATTCCCTTTGCGGGTAAGATTGGAAGCTATATCTTTTTTAGTATCCAGGAGCAGCAAGGCAAAACGTAGCATGGTTTCATAACCCCGGTAGAACATATCAGTGGGGCGACTGTCAATCTTGGATGCAAATTCATTGGTGATCTGCGTCATTAATCTGTTTGTCCGGGAGTAAGCAAATGGGGTCGAATAAACCACCTCAATACCTTTGAATTCAGGTTTGCTGAATTCTTTAATGTCCTCCCAGGTAGGCATACCAATCAAAGTGATCGGGTAGGTGTTGCCTACAGATGACAGTTGACGCCATAATTCTGTTCCAAATCCTATATCAAGGCTACCGGCTATGACCACGTTTTTTTTGGTACTGTCCAATTTCTGAATAAGAGCGCTGGTACTTGTAATATTACTTACGTCCACAACATCCATCTTCAAAGGCAGCGAAGTGGTTGTTTTAGCAATATCTGTAAAAAAGTCCCGTAGTTGATTCTCCTGCACGCCATTTTTCCGGAAAAGAATGATCTTGTCCTGCCGGTGATTTTTTTGGAGGTATTGGTAAATGCCCTCACAGTGGGCACGAAGAGTAGAATTTAAAATAACTAAATAGGGATTATTGTTAATGCCTGCATCGTTGGGAAGTGCAGCTGAGATCAAAGGTACTTTCTTCTGTAGGGCGGTTTCAGCCAACAAGCGTACTTCGCTAAAGTTGGCATGGGCAATCATCAATTCTACACCGTTTATAGCAGCACTATTGACCTGTTGTGCTAATGGATATCTTTTAGAGCGGGAGTCATAAACGAAAACTTCCAACGGAGCGCCTACCTTTTCCAGTGAGTCGAGCGCCATTTGAGCGCCCTGGTAAAACTCCAGTCCTGAGTGTAGGAATTTGGGAAACTCTTTTCCGAAGCGATAATTGTAACTGGCATCAAAGACCGAGTCAAGATACAAAGGTGCAAAGAACGCAATCTTATGCCGTACCGGCTGTAAACCCTGTGCTTGTACATTCATAGAAAGTACAAGCACTATAATCAATAAACCTAAATTGAAAAGGCGTTGTTTCATGCTAATCCTTTAAATCCATAAATCCCGCTCGGCCCAGACCCGCTTCCATAAATACCTAAATACTCAATCCTCCCCACCCATTACTCTGAACTTTGAACTATAAACTAACAACTCGTAAGCCCTCAACCTACTCCCACTCAATCGTCGCCGGCGGCTTACTACTGATGTCATATACCACCCGGTTAATGCCCCTTACCGAATTGATGATTTCGTTAGAAACCTGGGCCAGGAAATCGTACGGCAGGTGCGCCCAATCAGCGGTCATACCATCCACGCTGGTTACGGCACGCAGGGCAACGGTAAACTCGTAGGTCCGTTCATCACCCATCACGCCAACACTGCGTACTGGTAACAAGATTGCTCCGGCTTGCCAAACAGTTGCATATAGGTTGTGTTTCTTCAATGCTTTAACATAAATATCGTCAGCAGCTTGCAGTAGTTTCACCTTTTCTTCGGTTACTTCACCCAAAATACGGATGGCTAAGCCTGGGCCCGGGAAGGGGTGACGGTTCAACAGATCATCCGGAATACCCAATTCACGGCCAACTCTTCTTACCTCGTCTTTAAACAGGTAACGCAGTGGCTCCACCAGTTTCAGGTGCATCTTTTTGGGAAGGCCACCAACGTTGTGGTGCGATTTAATAGTAACAGAAGGGCCATGTACCGATACACTTTCAATTACATCTGGATAAATAGTGCCCTGCCCGAGCATTGTAGCATCCTTATCTTTCTTAGCCGCTTCCTGGAAAACGTCAATAAAGGTTTTGCCGATTGCCTTTCGTTTTTTCTCAGGGTCGGTCTTTCCTGCCAGCTTTTTATAGAAAAGCTTTCGGGCATCTACGCCTTTCACGTTAAGGCCTAGATCCTTATAAACCTCCAGAACCTTTTCAAATTCATCCTTACGCAGCACGCCGTTGTCTACAAAAATGCCATGCAGGTTCTTGCCAATTGCTCTGTGGATCAGCACTGCCGCCACCGTAGAATCCACACCACCACTCAGGGCCATGATCACTTTCTGCTTGCCTATCTGTTTTTTCAATTCTTCCACAGTCTCGGTAACAAAATGCGCTGGCGTCCAGTCCTGCGAACAGCCGCAGATGTTCACCAGGAAGTTCTGAAGTATTTTTTTGCCTTCTATAGAATGGTATACTTCGGGGTGAAACTGCAAGCCATACAAAGGTTTAAGGCCGTTATCCTGCGATTTGAAGGCAGCAACCGGTATACTGTCTGTGGTGGCCAGCAGTTGAAAATTATCTGGCAGCTCCAAGATGGAGTCGCCATGGCTCATCCACACCTGAGAGGCGGGCGTAATGTTTTGCAACAGGGCTTCTTCGGTTTCCACGTGCAATACTGCACGCCCATATTCCCGCTTGTTGCTCTTCTCCACTTTACCGCCGAATTGCTTGGCAGTAAGTTGCGCACCATAACAAACCCCCAAAACAGGCGTGTGGGTTGCCAGTGCCTGAACATTCACCACCGGAGCATTTTTATCGTTTACAGAAAATGGAGAGCCGGAAAGAATGATCCCTTTTACGCTAGGATCGGGCTGCAACTCTTTAGAAAATGGCAATATTTCACAATAAACATTGGCTTCACGTACAGCTCTTGCTATTAATTGGGTGTACTGAGAGCCAAAATCAAGAATTAATATTTTTTCTGTCATACCGGGCGTGAAGGTAAGAACAAACTGTGAAGTAGAGGCAGGCTGATAAGCAGGCAACCTGTAAGCCAACTGTTTAAAATTAAAAAGTTG
>CBKWHA010000090.1:0-18760 GCA_966674115.1 uncultured Chitinophagaceae bacterium | reverse complement strand
GAAGAAGGTGACGCATTTTTAGCTGCCAACGGAGGTGATAAATTGAGCCTTGACCTGCCTGTCGCGCACATAAAGTTTTTGAAAGAATTACGGAAGAAGAATAAACCGGTAGTAGTGGTGGTCACAGCAGGGAGTGCAGTAGATATAACAGCTATTGAACCTTATGCTGATGCCATCATTTTGGCATGGTATCCGGGAGAACAGGGTGGTAACGCTCTTGCAGACATTCTGTTTGGAAAGGTTTCGCCCTCAGGACACCTGCCCATCACCTTCTATCAGTCGCTCAATGACCTGCCTCCTTATGAAAGCTATAAAGTAGCTGGCAGAACATACCGCTACTTCAACGGAAAAGTACAGTATCCTTTTGGCTATGGAATGAGTTATACCTCATTTGATTATGAGTGGAAACAACAACCCGGTAAAACACGTTCGTTGAGTGATACGCTTAAATTTTCAATAGCAATAAGAAACACTGGCAATATGGATGGGGATGAGGTAGCTCAGGTGTATATTCAATATCCCTCCATGGAGCGTATGCCTTTAAAAGAGCTGAAAGGTTTTAAAAGAGTATATGTTCCTAAAGGCACCGAAAGGATCGTGCAGTTTGCCATTCCATTGAAAGAGCTGCAAAAATGGGAACTCAAACAAAAACGCTGGAAACTTTATCCTGGAACATACCGTATCGTAATTGGTTCAAACTCGCAAGACGAACGGTTATTTTCTTCGGTTAAAATAGGACAAGGTATTCAATGAGGTTGATAAACAATAAAATGTTGGTTATATGCAAGCTGGTAGTGTTTATAGCCCTTATGATTTCTCTTCATAAGTCTGAGGCTCAGCTGCTTCATAAAGAACCTGAAATATTTTTTGTACAACCTAAAGGATACATAGCCCATTTTACAAATGATGATCCTGTAATTGATGGAAATATATCTGATAAAGTATGGGAACAAGCGGCATGGACAGATTATTTTGTAGATATTGAAGGTGTCAGGAAGCCTGTGCCATCCCTGAAAACGAGGGCAAAAATGCTGTGGAATGATTCCTGCCTTTTTGTGGCAGCAGCCATGGAGGAGCCTCATGTATGGGCAACACTCAAACAGCACGATACTATATTGTATCATGATAATGATTTTGAGATATTCATCGATCCGGATAATGATACCCATCATTACTTTGAAATAGAAGTAAATGCATGGAATACCATTTTTGACCTGTTTCTGCCTAAGCCTTACCGGAATGGAGGCCGTGCATTGATTCCTTTTGAAATTGCTTTTCTACAATCTGCCGTACAGGTACAGGGTACATTGAATAATCCTGCAGATAGAGACAGCGGCTGGACTGTTGAAATGGCTATTCCATTTCGTTCTTTAACTTTTGGTAACTATTGGAAGGCACCGGAAGAAGGTACATTATGGCGCATCAATTTTTCAAGGGTGCAATGGGATACAGAAGTGATCAATGGGCATTATAGCAAAAAGAAAAACAACCAGGGCAAGTATTTACCGGAGCACAATTGGGTATGGTCGCCGCAGGCTATTATCAGTATGCATTATCCGGAGCGGTGGGGATACTTACAGTTCACCCGTCATGCTGCAACGGGTATAATATTTACCCTGCCTTATCAAGAAAAACAGAAGCCATATTTATGGGCTGTCTACTATCGTCAGAAGGAATACTTTTCGAAAAATAAAAGGTATGCACAAACATTAAATGAACTGGGCTGGAGTACGCCATCATCAGATATTGACGGAATACAAAACAAAATAAAACTGGAGGCGACTAGTCGTCAGTTTACCGCAACCATCCATGACAATGATATTGGATGGTCTATTAATGATGAGGGACTTGTGAAACAGGTAAAACAGAACCCATGACAAATAGAAGAAGCTTTTTTAAGAATTCATTGCTGGTTTCCTTGACGCCAGCTATTCAGTCTCTTCACCACTTGCCTTTTGGGGTTAAAGGCAAAGAAGGGCTGAAACATTGGCTTTGGATACATCCAAATGCCGAGGAAGCCAATGATGAGCTTAAAAAACGGTACAACAGTTATTATGAAGCTGGTATCCGTGGCATATTCTTCGAGGTAGATGTTGAAAAGCATTTCCGTATTGCTAAAGAACAAGGTTTGGAAGCACACCGCTGGATATGGACTTTGAACAGGGGAGAACAAACTTTGCTACAGTCGCATCCTGAGTGGTATAGTATCAACAGAAAAGGAGCGTCCTGTGCAGACAAACCACCTTACGTAAATTATTACCGTTGGTTATGCCCTTCACGGGAGGAAGTTATACTGTATCTGGAAAATGAGGTGAAGCAAACCCTGGATAAGAAATATGTGGATGGTATTCATCTGGATTATGTACGTTTCTGTGATGTGATCCTGCCTGTTAATTTGTGGGCGAAATATGGTATTGAACAAACGAAAGAGCTGCCTGAATATGATTATTGTTACTGTTCTGTATGCAAGGAAAAATTTAAGGCTTGGCGGGGTGTTGACCTTGACCAGATAGAATACCCGGAAACAAGTTTATCATGGAGGTTGTTCCGGTACCATGCCGTTACTAATGTTGTGAACCGGTTGACGGCTGTTGCAAAAACATATAAGAAGCCCATCACGGCTGCAGTTTTTCCAACTCCCGAAGTAGCCCGGCGCAATGTACGCCAGGATTGGGTGTCCTGGAATCTGAATGGCATTTTCCCCATGATCTACCATGGTTTTTATAAAGAAAATATCGCGTGGATCGGAGATGCGGTTCAGGAAGGTGTTGGTGCCTTACATCAAAAGTTTCCCTTATATGCCGGTCTATTTCTACCGGATTTCAAGGATCAAAAAGAACTCACGCAAGGCATGATCAACGCCCTTCAAAAAGGCGCTGCCGGTATTTCATTGTTTGGCAACGTCACAGAAGAAGTATTGATTTCATTGAAGCAGGCTTCTGCCTCCTATAAAAAAATGTAAATATGCTGTTGAAAAAAGATCAATTTCAAATGCTTGCTTTCCTAAAATACATTGGGAAATTTTTGGTTTGTAACTTATTCGGTCTTATGGCGATCGGCCAGCAAAAGAAAGCACCGATGGTGTATGGCACTCAACCATCCAATCTTACACAATATGTTGATCCTTATATTGGTACAGGCTTTCATGGTCATGTATTTTTAGGTGCCAATACGCCCTTTGGCGCTGTTCAACTCGGGCCCGTTAATATGTCGGAAGGTTGGGATTGGTGTTCCGGTTATCATATTTCAGATTCTACCATTATAGGATTTTCGCATACTCATTTAAGTGGTACAGGCATTGGTGACTTGGGCGATATCCTGGTGATGCCTGCAACAGGCAGCGTAATTCCCAGAAGGGGCAAACTGGGTAAACCGGATAGCGGTTATTATTCATTGTTTTCGCACAAGGAAGAGAAAGCCCAGCCCGGGTATTATTCCGTTCGGCTGCAGCGGTACAATATCCAGGCAGAATTAACAACAACCCAACGGGTAGGAATACACCAGTATACCTTTCCGAAATCGGACAGTGCGCAGTTTATCTTTGATTTGAAAGAAGGAATTGGATGGGACAGCCCGGTTCAAACAATGATCCAAAAAATAAACGATACAACTATTGCTGGATATCGTTATTCAAAAGGATGGGCTCCGGATCAGCGGATTTATTTTACCGCCATTTTTTCAAAACCCTTGAAAAACTTTCTGATTTATGAGGATACTGCTCTTCAAATAGGTCAGGCATATACAGGCAACAAGGTAAAAGGCGTTGCTTATTTTTCCACAGGAAAAGATGAAAAAATACTGGTGAAAGTAGGTATCTCGCCGGTGAGCACGGAAAATGCTTCCAGCAACATTAAAGCAGAATTGCCGCACTGGAACTTTGGGGCTGTCGTTGCAAAGGCTAATGCGGATTGGAACAAGGAATTAAACAAGGTCCGTATCGAAACTAATGACCGTGCTCGGATGCGCACTTTTTATACAGCTCTGTATCATACCATGATTGCTCCTTCTATTTTCAACGATCATAATGGTGATTATTTGGGCACTGATAAAAAGGTATATCCAAAGGCTCCCTTCACTAACCTGACCACTTTTTCCCTTTGGGATACTTACAGGGCAGCACACCCGCTTTTTACCATTCTGCAGTCGGAAAAGGTGAATGATATGATCAATTCAATGCTGGCGATTTACCAACAGCAGGGCATGCTGCCCATCTGGCACCTGATGGGCAATGAAACTTATACCATGCCCGGTTACAGTTCTGTGCAGGTGGTGGCGGATGCCTATTTGAAAGGTTTCCGGGGTTTTGATACGGCGCTGGCATTTGAAGCTGTAAAGGCTACAGCCATGCAGAATGACAGGGGTGTGAATTATGTGAAAAAATATGGCTATATACCTGCGGACAGCATGGTAGAATCAGTGGCCATGGGTATGGAGTATTCTATTTCAGATTGGGGCATTGCGCAGATGGCCAAAAGAATGGGTAAGAAAGAAGATTACCAATATTTTTCCCAACGGGCCAAAAACTACCGTAATTACTTTGATCCCGAAACACGTTTTATGCGCGGAAGAATATCCGATACGGCCTGGCGCACACCTTTCAGTCCTTTTGAGTCGCGGCACAGGAAAGATGATTTTGCAGAAGGTAATTCCTGGCAGTATACCTGGATGGTTCCTCATGATGTTGAAGGTCTGGTACAGTTAATGGGTAGTGAAAAAGCATTTACTCAAAAGCTGGATTCACTATTTATACTAAAAGCAGATATGGGTGAAGAGGCCTCCAATGATATTACAGGTTTGATTGGGCAATATGCCCATGGTAATGAACCAAGCCATCATATTACCTATATGTACGCATACGTAGGAGAGCCCTGGAAAACTGCAGATAAAGTAAGGTATATACTGGATAGCCTGTATTCTGATAAAACGGATGGCTTATCAGGTAATGAAGATGTAGGTCAGATGTCGGCCTGGTATGTATTTTCTGCGCTTGGTTTTTATCCTGTGAATCCCAGTAATGGACTGTATGTTTTCGGAAGTCCTGTGGTAAATAAGGCAACACTTACACTGGATAACGGAAAAACGCTGCAGATCAATGTAAAGAATAACAGTGGCAGCAATAAGTACATACAGCGTATTAGTTTAAATGGTAAGCCATTTACCAGGTCTTACATCTCCCATCAGGAAATAATGAAGGGTGGTGTCATGCAAATAGAAATGGGAAATAAGCCTTCTAAAACCTGGGGTGTACAGAAGAAGGACAGGCCCTATTCAGAGCGTCTTTAATTATCGAATGGATGATTGAGTGTATAATGGTTTTATAAAATGTTTTTGATTTCAATTAGATCGTATGTTAAACAGAAGAAACTTTCTTCAGTTCACTTCATTAGGTGCGGCAAGTGTGCTGACATCTAGATTGTTTGCGGCTGAAAGAAGGGTGGCCCGGCCTATTGTGATCTCTACCTGGAATGAAGGGATCAATGCAAATAAAGCAGCCTGGAACATTCTGCGCAACAAAGGCAGGGCGTTGGATGCGGTGGAGGCAGGTGTGATGGTTACAGAAGCATCTCAAAATTGTTGTGTAGGGTTAGGTGCCAACCCGGACAGGGATGGCATTGTAACCCTGGATGCCTGTATCATGGATGAACATGGCAATTGCGGCAGTGTAGGTGCTTTGGAACGCATCAAACATCCTATATCTGTAGCAAGAAGAGTCATGGAAAAAACGCCGCACGTGATGCTGGTAGGTGAGGGGGCACAAAAGTTTGCCATTGCAGAAGGTTTCCCCTTAGAACCGCAGAAGTTGTCTGCAGATGCGGAAAGGGCTTATAAGGAGTGGCTGAAGAAATCGGAATACAAACCAGTGATCAACGTAGAAAACAAAGGGCATGGTCCCTTTGCACCGAATAAGCTGGAAAACGGCGACTGGAACCATGATACCATTGGAATGGTAGCACTGGATGCCATGGGTAATTTGAGTGGCAGTTGCACCACCAGCGGCATGGGTTTTAAAATGCGGGGAAGGCTGGGCGATTCACCCATTATTGGAGCCGGTTTATATGTGGACAATGAGGTAGGTGCGGCTACGGCAACAGGTTTAGGAGAAGAGGTGATCAAGATATGTGGTACTCACTTGGTGGTTGAATTGATGCGCCAAGGTTATAAACCGGAAGTCGCATGCAGGAAAGCGGTAGAAAGGATCGTCAACCGCGACAAGGAAAAAGCAAAGAATGTTCAGGTAGGTTTTATCGCAATCAATAAAAAAGGAGAATACGGTGGCTTTTGTTTGCAAAAAGGATTCAACTACGCGGTTTGCTATGGAGATGAGACCAACTTTATGGTAGATGCCAAACATTGGTTTTAATCATTGTAAACGTTGAAATTTACAGTTGTTGCCCACAGTTCATTAGCCATACCATATGCCAATAGTTATCCAGTAAAAGTTCAATTTTTATAAGAAAATACATACTATGGCTCGATTAAATCTCTTAGAGGAAACACGGTATGAAAAACTGCCAGTTTCTGTATATCCCGATCAGCATCTTGCTTCCAAAGAAGTTGCCCGCAGGATTGCTGAATTGATCAAAAGAAAAAAGGCGGCCGGAGAGCTTGCTGTACTTGGTTTGGCAACTGGTACCACTCCGGTTCATGTTTATAAGGAACTGGTGCGGTTGCACCAGGAAGAGGGACTTAGTTTTCAAAATGTGGTCACTTTTAATCTGGATGAATATTATCCGATGCATCCGGATGCTGTACAGAGCTATGTTCATTACATGAATGAACATTTGTTCAGCAAGGTTGATATTGATAAAAGCAATATCCATATTCCGGATGGATCGTTACCACTGGAAGCAATTGAGGAATATTGCCGTAATTATGAGCAAAAGATCAATGAATATGGCGGTATAGACTTGCAAATATTGGGCATTGGACGTACCGGCCATATTGGTTTTAATGAACCCGGCTCGGCCCCTAATTCCGGAACGCGTCTGGTAACTCTTGAAGACCTTACCCGAAGGGATGCTGCGCGAGATTTCGGAGGAAAAAGCAACGTTCCGTTAAAGGCAATTACCATGGGGATTGGAACTATATTTAAGGCCAGGGAAATAATCCTTATGGCCTGGAGCAAACACAAGGCCTCCATTATTAAAAAATCGGTGGAAGGAGAAGTATCCTCTGATGTGCCGGCCACTTTTCTTCAGTTATGTGATAAAGTTGAATTTGTTGTTGATAGTGATGCAGCTTCTGAGTTAACTAGATTTGATATCCCCTGGTTGGTTAAGGATTGTATCTGGACAGATTATTTAATTAAGAAGGCTGTGATTTGGTTGGCACGTACTACAAACAAGCCCATTCTGAAACTTACTGAAGAAGATTATAACAACCACGGCATGGCACAACTGGCTACGCAAAAAGGGCCGGTTTATAATATCAATATCAACATATTCAACAAGGTGCAACATACCATTACCGGATGGCCTGGCGGTAAGCCTGATGCAGATGATAGTCAACGTCCGGAGCGGGCAAAACCAGCGCAAAAAAGAGTGGTTATTTTTTCTCCGCATCCAGACGATGATGTGATCTCGATGGGAGGGACTTTCATACGTTTGGCTGATCAAGGTCATGATGTACATGTAGCTTATCAAACCTCAGGCAATACGGCTGTATGGGATGATGATGTGTTAAGATTTGTTGAGTTTTCCATGGACTTTTTAAAAACGCAGGGACAAGACATTAAAGAATTGGCATGTACGTATGATAAAATGCGGACCTTTTTTGCGAGCAAAAAACCAAACCAGGCCGACATCAAAGAAGTGCAAACCATAAAAGGTTTGATCAGGAAAGGTGAGGCCATTGCAGGAGCACGCTTTGCAGGCCTTAATGATGACCATATCCATTTTATGGATTTACCCTTTTATGACCGCATGAAAATCAAAAAGACTGTAGACTTTGAAGATGATATTCAGCAAACCATGCATCTGCTACAACAGATCAAACCACACCAGGTTTTTGCAGCAGGTGACTTTGCCGATCCTCATGGTACACATATCAAATGTTTCCAGATCATATTGCAGGCGTTACAGCGGCTAAAGAAGACGGAAGAGTGGGTAAAGGATTGCTGGCTATGGCTATACCGCGGTGCCTGGCACGAGTTTGAAACACACGAAATAGAAATGGCTGTACCGCTTTCACCCAAAGAAGTAGAGCGCAAGCGTTTAGCCATATTTAAACACCAGTCACAGAAAGACAGGCCTGTTTTTCCTGGTGATGATGCTCGTGAGTTTTGGGTAAGGGCAGAAGACCGTAACCGCGAAACGGCCAGGGCATATGATCAGTTAGGTCTTGCTGAATATGAAGCAATGGAAGCGTTTGTAAAATGGGATCTGAACAAAAACTAAAGGTGATTATGAAGAGGGTTATTTATATTTTCATTTCCATGGTTATTCATGTGGCACTTCATGCACAGGAATTTGCAATGTCTCTGAATAAAGGCTGGAAGTTCAAAGATGCAACTGCTAAGGAGTGGCTGCCTGCGGTTGTACCGGGAACTGTACATACCGATTTAATGAACAACAAACGCATTCCTGACCCCTATTATAGAGACAATGAAACCAAAGTGCAATGGGTATCGCAAAAAGATTGGCAATATCAGACCGTTTTTACAGTTGAAGCAAACAAACTTTCCAATAAGCACCTGGAACTAGTTTTTGATGGACTGGATACGTATGCAGATGTATACCTGAACGATCAGCTCTTTTTGCAGGCAAATAATATGTTCAGGATTTGGAAGGTTGACGTAAAACAATTAATCAGGCCTGGTAAAAATAAGCTGCTTATACATTTTCACAGTGCAGAACGCAAAGTTGATTCAATGGCGAAAGCAGCCTTGCCACTGGTTCGCCCTTCTGATAATAACCGGCATTATGTGAGAAAAGCGCAGTATCATTTTGGCTGGGACTGGGGGCCAAGGCTGATCACCTGTGGTATCTGGCGCAATGTAAGCCTGAAAGGATGGAATGAACAACCAGTAGAAGATGCATCCTGGAAGAAAAATTTGAAGAATAAGATAGCCCTTGTGCAAAAGCAGGATAGTGTTGGCCGTTCATTTTACTTTACTGTGAACGACCAGCCTGTTTTTATGAAAGGAGCGAATTGGATACCTGCAGATATGTTCCTGCCCCGTTTGACAAAAGCAAAATACCGGCAGCTACTGGTTGCTGCCAAAGAAGCAAATATCAATATGTTGCGCGTATGGGGAGGTGGTATCTATGAAAATGATGTCTTTTATGATCTGTGCGATAGCCTGGGTATTATGGTGTGGCAGGATTTTATGTTTGCAGGAGCCATGTATCCCGGAGATGAAGCTTTTATGGATAATGTAAAACAGGAAGTGATCGACAACATCAAACGTCTGCGGCACCACCCTTGTATTGTAGTCTGGTGCGGCAATAATGAGATCGATGAGGCCTGGCACAACTGGGGCTGGCAGAAACAGTTCAATATTCCGCCACAGGATTCTATTCAGTTATGGAGAGACTATACAAAGCTTTTCAGAGAGATGTTGCCTGACCTTGTAGAGCAATATGATGGAACACGTCCTTATATTTCCACTTCACCGATGCATGGTTGGGGACGCAGGCAAAGCATGACAGAGGGTGACAGCCATTATTGGGGTGTATGGTGGGGATTGGAACCAATTGAAAAGTATAAGGAAAAAGTGCCTCGTTTTATGAGTGAATACGGTATGCAGGCTATGCCCAATTGGGAAACCATCACCAGGTTTTCATTACCTCAGGATTGGGATACTTCTTCCAAAGTGATGAAGGTACACCAGAAACACCCGACCGGATACAGAAACCTGGCTGTTTACCTGGAGCAAAATGGTTTTAGGCCTGCGACTTTCAAGAGGTTTGTTGATGCTACACAGGAGGTACAAAAGAAAGCCCTGGCCACTGCCATTACGGCTCATATGGATGCGGCACCTTATTGCATGGGCACTTTGTTTTGGCAGTTCAATGATTGCTGGCCGGTATCGAGCTGGAGTGTGATTGATTATTATGGAGGTAAGAAGAAGGCTTATTATACAGTGAAAGAATTGTATAAACGTTCTATTGGTAAAGAACAGTTGCCAAAGTAATGATGTATTGCTGGAGGGTAATGGAATTACTTCAAGGAAAATCTTGTAATCAAAACACATCCTAGTCCCGGGGCGCTATTGATGGTGAGTGCCCCATTCTGGTTTTCTGCACGGGTGATCATGTTGGTAATACCAATTCCATTACGCTTTTGTTTCACGTCGAATCCTTTTCCGTTATCGGTTACCTTCATCACCAGATCACCATCCATATAGTCAAATGTGACCTGAACATTTTGAGCTTGGGCATGTTTCAAAATATTTGTCAGGTGTTCCTGGAGAATACGGTAAATAGCTAACTGCAACTCCTGACTTATATTAATGTGGTCAATCCTGGAAACGTTTAATGTAACGGATATCTTATCCGTAGCCGAAACTGATTCTATCAACTCTTGAATAGAATCCTTAAACTTTACGTTTTGCTGAGATGGAGCTGTTAACCGTTTCGACAAACTCCGGATTTCGTTAATTGAATTCTGAAGCAACTGGATAGATTTATTGGCCATTTCATTTGTATTCCCTATCCCATCACGTATCAGTTCTGTATAAAGTTTTATTGTGGTAAGGATCTGATTTACATTATCGTGTAACTCCTGACCTACAAATGCCCTTTCCCTTTCCTGGGCTGCAAGAACCGCAGCTGTCGTTTTTTTTCTTTGGGTTTCCAGTTCCTGTTCCAGTCTTTTTCTTTCAGTTATATCACTGATTATGAAAAAGTAGCGCTGAACTTTTCCCTGATGATCATGAATGAGCTGTCCGGAAACCTCCAACCATAGCTTTTCATTATTCTTTGTATAACTAACCACTTCACCCTGGATAGGTTCTCCTTGTTCAAAGCTTTCTTTCATTTGTGCTATGGTAATAGGGTCAGTCTCGTTACCTATTATGAGCTCACTATTTTTATGCCCGATGGCTTCTTCTGCCGTATAACCGGTGATTCTGGTAAAGGCATTATTTATCCAGGAGATTTTCCCATCCAACTCAACCAAAGAGACAGCATTACTGGTTTCTTTAGCTATTAAGGAAAGCCTTTGCATGGCTTCCTCTGTTTTTCTCTTCTCTGTAACATCCCTGTAAAAAATGGTTAACCCATCATCAGAAGGGTATACTGAAAGTTCAAGCAGGATAGGCTTGATTGTAGAATAGGTTTCAAAATAAACAGGTACCTGCTTGTAAAGAGCATTACGCAGGTTGGTTTCAAAGATTGTACCCTTGGCATGAGGAAAGCAATCCCACAAGTTTTTAGAAATTATTTCTTCATGAGGCATTCCAATAATATCTTCTCCCTGCCTATTGGAAAATGTTATGTTCCAATTGCTATCCACGGCCATAAAACCATCAGTGATCCGCTCAAGGATCATTTTCATGCGGTTATTTTGCTCTCTGATCTTTTGCTCATAAGCAGCACGCTGCTGATCCTGGTGTTTTCGACTTGTGATGTCCCGGAAATAAACTGAAAGGCCAGTAGTTGAGGGATAAGCATTTACTTCTATCCACATATTCAGGGGCTCTGGGTAATAAGCTTCAAAGGTTACGGGAATCTGTTCGGTGATTGCCTTTCTGTATTGTTCCTCGAAAAGGGTGCCCGCAGCATTAGGAAAACATTCCCACAAAATTTTTAAATAAACGTGCTCGAAGGCGCAGTTTACCATGTTTAATGCCTGGCTATTTGCATAGGTGATGCGCCACTGGTTATCCATTACAAAGAATCCATCAGTAATACGTTCCAGCATGTCCGACATTTCCTGGTTCTGATACTTTAGTTCATCCTGGTATCTTTTCCGGAGTTCCATGATCTGCCTTCTTTCCGTTATATCACGGACAGTACAGTAAAAAATGTTGTCTTGAGGTACCCAGCGTGCAGCCCAGGAAATAGGAATGATGCGGCCATTTTTATGTTGAAAACAGTTTTCGAAGTGGGCAACAGGATGGCCAGAAGACATTTGCTCAAAGAAAAAGGACGTTTTTGCTTTATCCGCTTCAACAACAAGTTCAATACAAGGGGTTCCAATTAGTTCTTCAGGAGTATATCCCAGCACTTCTTGAACCGTTTGGTTGATAAAGATAAAATGACCTTTTTTGCAAAGAGAGAAAACGATGGTTGACAAGGAGTCAATCAAGCTGTGCAGATCTGCAGTTTCTATAAGTACGGCTTGCTCGGTTAGTATAGCAGTTGGATGGTATTGGCGTTTCATGGAAATATATAGTAAATATAGCAAGTGAAAATCGGCCTCCAGGATGAATTTCGATGAAAACGGGTAAATTCTCTGTGAATAAATGAAAAAAAGAAGTGATGTAAGGTGGTGGGTTAAAAAAATCCTCTTCGGGCAGCGAAGAGGATTTTTTACTGATTAGGCGTTGTTTATATTCTTGATTTCTAAAATAATTTATGGGACTTAAGGACGCCTGGGTTTTTTTGGATTGGATTCCAAACTATTTAGCCTTGGATAAATGGTGTTTAAAAGGATAATGGAGAACTTCAAAAATAGAAGCTGACTGATATTGGATTTTTAATAGTCTTTCTAGGTATTGGAGAAGTGTCTTTCCGGATATTGGCAATTTTTCGTTTAGGATATAGGATTTATTGATGTATCCATCAATCAACTTCTTGTACAAAAATAAAGTCCGCAGATAAAAACAACAATGGCAAGATTTCCCTATTTATTTTAGGTATAATTGCTTACCATCATAGTCTCAGATCCATGTTTGTATTTTTTGATGCTGTTAAGACCACCAGACAAAACAAAAGCACTGATTTTTCAGTGCTTTTGTTTTAACATATTGTTAAATGATAATAAAAAAGCAGACTACAATAGTCTGCTTTTAAAAGATGTATGAAAATTAAATTAGTTATACAAGTTTGAAATATAAAAGCCTTCCTTACGTAAAACCGCACGATTAGAAATAGGTGTAAGGAGAGAGTCTTTCACCAATTTTTCAACCAGCTTTGTTTGTTCGTCGTTTTCACCGGATTGAGCAATTAACTTATAACTTTCAATTTTCAATAAAGCCCTTTTGCTGGTTTTTGTAACATGTCTGTCCAGCCATTCGTGTTTTTCTGCAAGGTACAATTGATGGTTACGGAAATAGGCGTGCATAGAAAAGGTTTTTTATTGGTTATTGTCGTTTCTTAATCTTATGACACCAAGTTATATACAAAAGTTTAACGGGTTTTCATACTTACGCTTTAAAGGGTGAAAATGACGGTGAATGTCCTTTATTCATCGGTAGATAAAAGGCAATTGAGTTGATTTTTAAGCGGGAAGGGAACTTTTGGATGGAAATTGGAAGCGTTTATGAGTTGGGAGCGGGAATAATTAACAAGGATTTGGGGGTGAGAAGAGTTAAAATAAAAAAGCAATGATCGAAACCTAAGTTTGCAACCATTGCTTTTGTTTATCACCTGGAGCTATTTCACTATGCAACCATTTCTGTTTCTGTTTTATGGTATTCTTCAACCAGTTTCTTCTGCAGGTCGTAAGACAATGGAGCATAGCTATCAAATTTCATTGAAAACTTTGCCCGCCCCTGACTGATTGAGCGCAAAGAAGAGGAAAAGCCATGCAGTTCCGCAAGGGGAACAGTTGCGATGATCTTTTGGAATTTTCCATCTGTATCCATGCCTTCTACAATGCCACGACGGCTTTGCAGGTCGCCCATTATGGCACCAGTCAGATCTTCGGGACACAATACTTCTATTCTATATACTGGTTCCATCACTTGCGGATCGGCTTGCTGAAATGCTTGTTTAAAAGCCATAATGCCCGCAATTTTGAAGGAGATATCATTAGAGTCAACCGGGTGCATTTTGCCGTCATATATGCAAACACGCACGTCTCGCACATAGGAACCGGTAAGCGGTCCTTCCTGCATTTTCTCCATAACACCTTTCAGAATAGAAGGTATAAAGCGTGCATCAATAGCTCCACCAACAATGCAATTGTAATAAGCCAGTTTGCCGCCCCAGTCCAGATCAAATATATCTCTTCCTCTTACCGTCAATCCGGCCGGATCAGGCATGCCTTCATAATAGGGCTCAATACGCATATATACTTCGCCAAACTGGCCGGCGCCACCTGATTGCTTTTTGTGGCGGTAATTGGCTTCCGCCGTTTTGCGGATGGTTTCACGATATGGAATGCGAGGCTTGCCAAATTTCACCTGGACCTTATGGTTGTTTTCAATCTTCCATTTGGCAACGGCGAGGTGCATATCTCCCTGGCAGTGAACCAGTGTTTGTTTCAGTTCGGGTGATACTTCAATGATCAATGTGGGGTCTTCTTCTCTTATCTGGTGCATGGCCTGCGCAAGCTTTTCTTCTTCGCCTTTATTGACAGGTTCAATGGATACGGTCATATTCGGCGATGGGAATTCTATTGGAGGCAGCTCGTAATTTTTACCCTTTACATGCAGCGTATTGTTAACATGGGTATTTTTTAGTTTCAGCGTAGCACCAATATCACCAGCTACCAATTCATTTACAGCGGTGCGCTTGTTGCCTTCCATTAAAAACAATTGGTTGATCTTTTCCACCACACTGTTCGACTCGTTTACCAGTTCCATACCTGCTTTAATGGTTCCTGAATACACTTTAAAAAAGGAGAGATCTCCAACATGCGGTTCGGAAATTGTTTTATAAACAAAAATGCAGGCAGGCCCGTTAGCGTCACAGGAAAGCTTTTCGTTGCTTTTGGTAACCTGAGGAGGCATTTCATTAGCACTGGGACAAACGTTGTCTATAAAGCCCATTAAACGGCCGCTACCCATGTTTCTCTGGGCAGAAAGACAGAACAGAGGGAACAGGTCATGATTGATCATCGCCTTCTTCATTCCTTCTTTCATTTCATCTTCATCCAGCTCGCCCTTGTCGAAATATTTTTCCATTAAGGTTTCATCATTGCTGGCAATGGCTTCGACCAGTTCTTTGTGGAGTTGGTCGGCTCTTTCTTTTTCTCTTTCAGGTATGGGCAGTTTCTCCGGTTTTCCACCTGTGTCTTTGAATTTATACATGACCATTCGGAGCACATCAACGATTTCGTGAAAACCGGCGCCTTGTTGTAAAGGATATTGTACAACCGTTACTTTACTGCCGAAATGCTCTTTGGCTTCCTGAACGGTTCTGTCAAAGTCAGCATGGTCGTCATCCAGTTTGTTGACCGCAAAGATCATTGGCGTGCGGAACTTTTCTGTGTATTCCCAGATAACATCAGTTCCCACTTCAACACCCATTGAAGCATTCAGAAGCATGACTCCAGTGTCAGCAACACGAAGCGCAGAAAGCACCTCGCCAACAAAGTCGTCATAACCAGGGGTATCGAGGATGTTGATTTTGTAGCCACGCCATTTGGTGTGCATTAATTTAGAGAAAATGGAGTTCTCCCTTTCCTGTTCCAGTTGATGGTAATCTCCAATAGTGTTCCTTTCTTCAATAGAACCGCGGCGGTTAATTAATCCTGCTTCGTAGAGCATGCATTCCGCTAGGGTGGTTTTGCCGCAGCCAGCATGGCCCAGCAAAACAATATTTTTTACGTGAGAGGTATCAAATTCAGGCATTGTCGTTAGATTGAACGTGAGACAAATTAGGATCAAAATGAATGATGAATGATGAATGATGAGTAATGAGAAAGCGGTTGCCTTTCTCATTACTCATCATTATTTACTTAAAGGACCTTCTATAAAAAAAAATATCAGCAATTAGTGACGCTGATAAAATTTTGAAATTCTAATCTGAGTTCTTGAAGAGTGTTTTCTAAATGAATAAACTCATCCAAGAGGTCTTCATGTTTTGTGTACAACTCGTCCGGAGCGTTATCATCTTTGGAAGCTTCGAACTGTATCTGTCGTTCGTGGTGTTTGATATTTTGTTTTAGATCGTGAATGTTGATGAGCTGGATGTGAAATTGATTGTCGAAGTGCTCTACTTCCTGCAGTTGGTCTTTTGATAAGGTCTTCCGGCAGGAGGCTTGCAAAGCTTTTTTATTTTCCTGAAACTCCTCACGATAGTTTCTTAAGATTTGCCGCCATTCGCTGCATTCGGATAAAAGCTGTGAGATGTCTGTCTGAACCATGGGATAAAGTTTTTAAGGTTATTAAAATGACTATTCTTAAACTTCCCAGGACGAGGATGGGTACCCTAAATGTACCACCGTTTGATTTAAAAAAGAAGAAATTTTTTGAAATATTTCGGTTATATTTTTAGTGTAAATGATGAGTTTGCGATTTGGAGCGCATTGAGTAAAAAGGAGCGTGGATATTTAAAATTTAAAACGTAAATCTTCCCATTTAATTTCGCAACTGTGATCTCTCAAAATACGATACAGCAGATTCTTTCGCGGATTGATGTTCTGGACATTGTTGGTTCCTTTGTAAAGCTAAAAAAGAGGGGCTCAAATTATTTAGGGTTGTGCCCTTTTCATAATGAAAAAACGCCTTCTTTTACGGTTTCTCCTTCTAAGGAAATATTCAAGTGTTTTGGCTGTGGAAAAAGTGGTAACTCCATTTCCTTTATTATGGAACATGAGAAGTTGTCATATGTGGAAGCGCTGCGGTGGCTGGCAAATAGATATAAGATTGAGGTAGAGGAAACTGAGGCATCGCCCGAGAAAAAACAGCAATACCAGGTATCTGAAAGCTTATATATTATCAACCAGTTTGCACAGCAATTTTATGCTGAGCAATTGTGGGAAACAGAGGCCGGGCAAAATGTTGGTTTAACTTATTTGCGGGAGAGGGGTTTTACAGATGAGATCATCAAAAAGTTTGGATTAGGTTATGCGCCGGACAGCAAAGATACTTTTACAAAGAGTGCTATTGAACACCAATATAATCCTGAGTTGTTGCAAAAAGCAGGGTTATCAGTTCACCGGTATGAGCATTTAGTAGATAACTATCGCGATCGCATTATTTTCCCGATCCATAACAATACCGGAAAAATTATAGGGTTTGGTGCACGGCTTATTAAAAATAATGAGAAGGCACCAAAGTATATCAATACGCCCGAGAATGAGCTTTACATAAAAAGCAGGATTTTATATGGCACTTACCAGGCCCGTCATGCTATTGATAAGGCTGATGAGTGTTTGCTGGTGGAAGGCTATACTGATGTGATCTCCTTGCACCAGGCAGGAATAGAAAACGTAGTAGCCAGTGGAGGAACTTCACTTACACAGGATCAGTTGAGGCTGATCAAGAAATACACAAACAATCTTACCATTATCTATGATGGCGATGCTGCCGGTATTAAAGCTGCTCTGCGTGGGTTGGATATGGCGTTGGAGGAAAGTTTGAACGTTAAACTGGTGCTAATTCCTGATAAAGAAGATCCAGATAGTTATGTTCGTAAGGTTGGGTCGAATGAGTTCCGGAATTTTATCCTTCACAACAAAAAGGATTTTATTTACTTCCAACTGGAAGTAGCCTTAAAAGATGCAGGTAATGATGCTACGCGCAAAGCTGAAGTGGTCAATCAGATGGCAGAAACCATTTCCAAGATAGACAAGGCAGAGGATTTTACCCGGCAGCAGGAGTACATAAGGCAGTGTTCACAAATGCTGCGCATTGATGAAGCAGGCTTTACCAATCTTGTGAACAAATTCATACGCAACAGGATTTCAATACAGGAAAATAAGCTGCCATTTGACGAAGCTAAAGTTCATGCAGAAAATGCACAAAAGGCTGAAGCCAGCAATTTTGATGATAACACTTTCAGCCTGCTGTTTAAAGATGAGCTGCAGGAAAAGGAGGTAGCCAGGATCTTATTGGAACATGGAAATAAGCAGTGGGGTGCCAACCAGTTGATCGCTGAATATATTTTATCAGAAGTACCTGAAGACGACCTGATCGACAATGCGGCAGTGGTCAAGTTGATGCATATATACAGGGAGCATCTGGCTTCTCATCAAGCTATAGATAAGAGTTTTTTTGTCTATAATACCGATCAGACATTAAGCACGCTGGCAGTTTCATTGCTTCATGTTCCTTATGAGCAGAGTGAGCATTGGAAACGGGAATTGAGTAATTCTGCCGGTTACCAGCAAAGGCTTTTCAAGCAGGAAGTGAAAGCATTTTATGATACACTAAAACCAGGAAATGAAGAACAGCTTTTGCGGTACTTAAAAACTGAGGAGGACAAAACGTCTGATGAAGTGGAAATGGCGGTTACTTATTTGAAATTACGTAAGGTGAAACGTATGATCCTCCAAAATCAAACTGATATGGATAAGGCTAGTGACGAGGAGCACATGATGCTGATCCGGACACATATGCATTTAAAACAAATGGAGAAGGAGTTGACAGCGAAGATGGGAAGTGTGATTATTAAGTAATGAAAGATGAGTGATGAAAGATGAGTAATGAGTAGATGAGTAATGAATATTGAATGATCAGTATCATTAATAAATGTGACTATCCTGAGTAAATTGAAGGAGCTTAGCATCTCATAAGAAAATTAATTCCATCACCCACACAAACAAAGAGGACTGTCCCATATATTCGAGACAGTCCTCTTTATTATATTCCAATTTGCCTATTGCAAATTGCTTCTGGTCTACTGCCCCTACCAGAACTTGATGTAGAGGGCGGAGAGCAGGATCAAGGTGATCACAATGAGGCCCATGGTCGCAGGCTTGA
>CBKWHA010000089.1:0-18830 GCA_966674115.1 uncultured Chitinophagaceae bacterium | reverse complement strand
AAGGAGCCAGTCCCTGGATTGAGGGTTGGAATAAATTAATTTTAGACCCCCTGGCACAGAATACCTATACGGGGTCTCCCAGGGCGAATATGAACCTGCGTCAGGTAATGTCCAAAGATGCACATGCCGCTTACCTAAATGCCATACGTTGGTATATTTCAGGCGACAATAGTTATGCAGATTGTGCTATCAGGTTGTTTAACGACTATTCCAATACGCTCAATCAAATTCCTTCAGGAGGTACCACAGATATTGTAGGATTGGGCGGGATAGGTATTGCGGAACTAGCGATGGCCGGGGAAATTATGCGCATAAGCGATCGATGGGCAGAAAGCGACTTTAACCGTTTTAAGGATATGATGGTCAATTACCTGTATCCCGTCTGCCACGATTTTTTGACCAACCACAGAGGGGCTTGCATAGATTATTATTGGGCCAACTGGGATGCAAATAATATAGGGGCACTCTTGGCTATTGGTGTACTATGTGACAACCAGGCAATTTTTGACGAAGGTGTTGAATATTTTAAAAACGGAGCAGGTACAGGTAGCATTAAGCATGCGGTGCCTTATGTTCATCCCAGCGATCAGCCTTATGGTTTAGGACAATGGCAGGAGGCTGGCAGGGATCAAACACACGGATTCTTAGGCGTGGGTCTATTAGCCACGGTTTGCCAGATAGCCTGGAACCAGGGCATAGATTTATACGGATACGACAATAACCGCCTGCTGGCCGGGGCAGAATATGTGGCGCAATACAATCTTTGGAAAGATGTACCTTTTACTACTTACAACAACTGCCAGCCGGCCAACAACAAATGGCCGTCTATTAACGGCAGAGGCATATTTCATGACCGGCCAGTTTATGAGTTAATATACAATCATTACGTAGTTCGCAAGGGTCTAACAGCTCCCAACACCCAATTGATGGCTGAGCTTATGAGGCCCGAAGGAGGTAGCCTGGATCATTTTGGATATGGTAGCCTCACTTTTGCGCTGGAGCCGTCAAGTGCTTCGGTGCATCCTATTCCTCCTGCCCCAGCCAGTATAAAAGCTACTCCTGGTGTATGGAGAGTGGATATTGCCTGGGAACCTTCGGCAGGTCATACTGTAAGAGGGTATATCCTGCAGCGGTCCACATCCGCCAGTGGCCCTTTTGAAACAATAGCGGAATGGGACGGTAGAACTACTGCTCAATATACTGATTGGACCGCAGTAAATGGAACAACTTACTATTACAGAGTAGCCGGTAGAAATCGGTCGGGCATCAGTACATACTCCGAAGTATCCAATGCTGCCACGCCACAAAATACAGGGACACTCCCATCAGGTTGGGTAACCGCAACGATAGGCAATGGCGCCGCTGCCAGCGCAAGTTATGCTGATGTGATGGCAGGAACTTTTAAAGTAACAGGTAGTGGAACGGACCTGGGCGGTACTGCCGATAACTTTGGATATACCTATACCAAGGCCAATGGCGATGTTGTTATTACTACTCGTATTTCACAAGGCAATGGGGCGCTCAAAAAAGGATTGATGATCAGGGAATCTCTCGCTCCAGATGCAAAGACAGTTGCTATGACTTTGGGAGACGGCGGAGGACGATTTGCAAAAATGGGCATACGGAATGCACAGGGAGCTTCCATGTCCTATTTATTTGGAAATACCTACACATGGTATCCTGCATGGTTCCGGATAGAACGGGTGGGGGATACTTTCACGGCTTACGAATCTTCTGATGGCATCAATTGGTTTAGTGTAGGATCCGCCACCGTGTCAATGAATAGCCAGGTTTATGTTGGATACATTGTATGCACGGGAAGTCAAACCAATAGTGCTACTATTACTTTTGATAATGTATCCCTGGTGAGCCAGGGAACAACCCTGCCCGTTGCTCCTGTCAATTTAACCGCAACTGCTGGTAACACACAGATATCATTAAGTTGGGATTCAGTGTCCAATGCTTCTGGCTACAATGTAAAACGTGCTACAACCAGTGGCGGGCCGTACACCACAGTTGTCACTGGGCTTAAAGAAACCAGCTATAAGGATACAGGTTTGCTAAACGGGACAACGTACTACTATGTAGTAACCGCTGCGAACTTTGTAGGTGAGAGTCAAAATTCTACGGAAGTAAGCATGGCGCCGATATTAACTATTGCTCCTGTTCCGGCAGGGCTTGTAGCTTCTTCTGCTTCTGCTACACAGATCAACCTTTCCTGGAAAGCCAGCTTAAGTGCGGAATACTACAATGTAAAACGGTCAGCAACCAGCGGTGGTCCCTATACCACCATTGCCAATCCGTCGGCCACCTCATATAATGATACCACCGTAGATGCATCTACCTGGTATTATGTGGTCTCGGCCGTAAATTCTCTGGGAGAATCGGATAATTCTGAGGAAGTAAACGCCACGCCGGGCAGGGTTGCTTATTGGAATTTAAATGAAACCAGTGGCACAAGAGCTGCAGACTCATGGGGGGTGGCCCATGCCACGCTTCAAAGCGGTGCAAACTGGACTCCCGCAATAGTAAATAATGGTGTGCAACTGGATGGAAGCAGCAATGGCTATGTATCATTGGGTAGTATTGACATGAGCAAGGTAAATGATATGACCATTTCAACCTGGGTGCGATTTGACGAAAAACCAAAATTATGGGGACGTCTTTTTGACATCGGTTCCGGAACCACACTTGCCAGTACAATGTATTTGGTTCCCAATACCGCTGATTTAGCCAACGGAAAAAACACCATCCGGTTTGCGATTTATAACGGTGGTTCCACCAATTCGAAATTGGAATACAATTATGCATGGCAAGCGGGGGCCTGGACACATTTAGTAGTAACCCAAAGCGGTAGCACGGCAAAAATGTACATTAACGGGGCATTCGTAGCTCAAGCCACGTTCGACCGTAATCCTTCGAATTTGGGTAATACCACTAACAACAACCTGGGCAGATCGCAAAGAGGCACGGCCGATCCTTTTCTAAAAGGTGCTATTGATGAGTTCAAGATTTATAACAGGGTACTGAGCGATGCAGAGATTTTTGAGATGAGCGATGGCTTGGTTTTACCTGCTCCTCCAACTATTCTTTCTGTATCAATTGATGCGCAACAGGCATCTTTGACCTGGACCGAAGTATTGGGTGTAACGGGTTATAATGTAAAACGTGCATCCCAAAGTGGCGGCCCCTATACAACTATTGCAACGGTTACAGGTACTTCATTTAATGATACCACCGTAAATAATTCCTCCATCTATTATTATGTGGTGTCGGCCATTAATGAACTGGGAGAGTCGAATAACTCTGAGGAAGAAAGTACCGAGCCGGGCAGGGTAGCTTATTGGAATTTTGATGAAACAAGTGGCACTACTGCAAAAGATTCATGGGGTACTGCGAATGCCACCCTCCGAAGCGGTGCAGGTTGGACATCCGCCATAGTTAATAATGGCGTGAAACTGGATGGTACCAGCAATGGGTATGTGACATTGGGATCAATTAATATGGCAGGGAAAAATGATATTACCATTTCTACCTGGGTAAAGTTTGACGAAAAGCCAAAACAATGGGGTCGCATTTTTGATATTGGTTCAGGAACCAATCTTACCAGCACAATGTTTTTGGTTCCCAATACAGCCGATTTAGCCAATGGCAAGAATACGATTAGGTTCGCCATTTACGCAGGTGGTTCCACCACTTCAAGATTAACCTACGACTATGAATGGAAACTGGGCGCCTGGACACATATAGCAGTGACCCAGAGTGGTAACATAGCAAAGATGTATATAGACGGCCAGTTTGTGGCGCAGACTACCTTTAGCAGGAAACCTTCCGACTTGGGCAATACCACCAACAACAACCTGGGCAGATCCCAAAGAGGCACGGCTGATCCTTTTCTAAAAGGCGCTTTCGACGATTTCAAAATTTATGACAGGGCATTGAGCGATGTGGAAATTTTGGAGATGACCAAAGTGCCTCCTGTGGTACCTTCAATACTTTCTATTACCGGTAATACCAGTCAAATATCACTGAACTGGACTGCAATACCGGGTGTAACTGGCTATAACGTAAAACGTGCTGCCGAAAGTGGAGGTCCGTTTACAACCATCGGAAACGTTTCCGGGGCTTCCTACAACGATACTTCGCTTATGGACGATACGGTATATTATTATGTGGTTTCGGCCGTGAACCAGCATGGGGAATCGGCCAACTCTGCTGAAGTGAAAAGCGCTGTGTCTGGCAAAACTACCCACCTAAAGATGGATGAGCTAAGTGGCACAACAGCTAATGATTCCTGGGCAAATAACGATGGCAACGTAATGGGCGCCGCCAATTGGTCTCAGGGAATAGAAGACAACGGCCTGCAACTGGATGGCGCCGACGACTATGTTGCCCTTCCTGAAGGTTTGATGAAATCAATTAATGATTTCACCATTGCTACCTGGGTGCGGTTGGACGAGGTGCAAACATGGGCTCGCATTTTCGACTTTGGCACCGATAACAACAACTCTATGTTCTTGGTCCCTCAGACCGCCACTTCCGGTGAAGGAATCCGGTTTGCTATTAAAACCACCAGTGGATATCCAACACTATCGTACAACCATACATGGGAGCTTGATACCTGGACGCACATAGCCGTAACCCTGAATGGCAATACAGCTACTAGGTACATTAATTGAGAGCCGGTAGCTTCCAACACCGAATTCACGAAACGTCCTTCAAATCTGGGCAACACTACTAATAACTACCTGGGAAAAAGCCAGAATAATGATCCGTACCTGAAGGGTTCTATCGATAACTTCAAGATCTATAACAGAGCCTTGAGTGCTGAGGAGATAGTAGAAGCCATGAAGATAAAACAGGTTATCAGTTTTGATCCGTTGGTTTCGAAAATAGTAGGTGATCCCGGTTTTGCGATACAGGCACAAGCATCTTCCGGTTTGCCGGTACGCTTTACCAGTTCAGATACTTCTGTGGCCAGGGTTGTTGGTGATACAATTTATATCACCGGCGTTGGTACTACAGATATTATTGCGCACCAAGACGGTGATAACCTTTATAGTACCGCTGAGCCGGTTGCCCAAAATTTTACGGTAGTGCCGCTGAATCTCAAAGTCTGGCACAAGGATGGAGATAACGGTAAAACGGCAAACAATAGTATAAAGTCTCATCTGCAAATTGAAAACAACGATACTATAGGTGTTGCTTATAGTGAAATAACGGTACGCTATTGGTTCACAGCCGAAAACTATGCGGGAATTAATACCTGGATCGATTTTGCCCAACTTGGTAACGATAAGGTTTCAATGAAATACGTATCCCTGCCGGAACCGCATGAAGGTGCCTTTGGATATATTGAATATGGATTTGATGCTTCATTGGGCGATTTATTACCAGGTGGCGGTTCAGGACCGATAGAGTCGAGGTTTGCCAATACAGACTGGTCAAATTTTGATGAGACCGGCGATTATTCGTTCCTATCCAATTCTTCCTATGTTGAGAATAAAAAGATTACACTTTACAGGAACGGGCAACTGGTTTGGGGAACAGAACCAGTGCAGGTTAATAGAAATTTGAGCTTGAAAGTTTATTCTGAAAATGAAAATGCAAATACCGGCACCAATACAATCAGAACTTACCTGAAGCTTGCCAATGAGGGGAATGTTCCGGTAAATTATAAAGATTTGAGTATCAGGTATTGGTTTACCAAAGACAGTGAAGCAGACCTCACTTACTGGATAGACTATGCCAAACTCGGCAAGTCGCACCTATCGGGTCAGTTTGGGACGCCGGGCACTTCCGTGAATGGCGCCGATACGTACTTTGAGCTCTCTGTAGACTCCACAGCCGGTACACTTTATCCGCTGAGCAGTACCGGGGAGGTTCATCTCAGGATCTCCAAATCAGACTGGTCCAGGTTTAACGAATCAGATGATCATTCCTGGCTGTCAAGAGCTCCGCTTGCGGAAAACGAACACATTACGGTGTACTACAAGGGCGAGCTGGTATACGGAATAGAACCAGGCACCGGTAATTTGCGAATTGGGCTCAATCAGTCAATGTCAGGAGGTAAAAACCAATTGCAATTCAGTGAATTCAGCGTATATCCAAATCCGGTAGCAAACAAGCTTACCATACAACTGAATAGTAAAAATACCGAAGATGTACAGATAACCTTGCATAGCTGTTTGGGTACGCTACTGTTAGCCAAAAAAGTAAGTGGCAACAGACATGAGTTAGATCTGAGCGCCATTCCGCAAGGAGTTTACATTATTACTGTCACAAGCTCCGGGACAAGTGTTATCCGAAAAATTGTGAAGAATTAGTTTTAGATAACAGCATGTTGGAATAATGGAATAGTTTACTCATTTCCATTATTCCACTTCGCTGCTCTAATCTTCCATTCTTCCACCCTTCTACTGCCTTTCATATAGAATCCAAGTTCAGAATTGTATTTTAAACCTTAACCCAATTGATTATGAAAAAGCAAGTTGAAAATCATTTCACAACCCGCGATACTTCAGCTAGTAATTACGATGATGACCCGGGGGTGTACTGGACAGAGTGGAGATTGTCACGGATAGAAAAGTAAAAACAAATAAATAGAATTGAATAAAATGAGAATTATCTACACAACTGTTTTCCTGTTCATATCTGTCCTTGGAGTGGCACAGAGCCAAAGAGAGGTAAAGAGTTTTGATTTTGACTGGATATTTTTACTCAAAGATGTCCCTGAAGCCAAAAGCCCTGATTACGATGATAGCGATTGGCAGGAAGTTCAGTTGCCACATGACTGGAGCATAAAGCTGCCGGTGTCAAAAGAGAATGCCGGTGAAGGTTGGATGGAAGGTTCAATGGGTTATTTGCCGGGAGGCATCGGCTGGTACCGCAAAGAGTTTCAATTGCCTAAAAGTTATGAAGGAAAAAAAGTTGTTATTCAATTTGACGGGGTCTATCATCAAAGTGACGTTTATATCAATGGTGAGCATTTAGGATTTCACCCTTATGGCTATACCACGTTCGAATATGACTTAACCCCCTACTTAAACTACGGAGAAGAGAATACGATTGCAGTGAGAGTAGACCATAGCGATGCGCCTTCATCGCGTTGGTATTCAGGTTCAGGCATCTACAGACATGTCTGGCTGAAAGTGACTAACCCGGTACATGTCGCCACATGGGGTACCTACATCACTACTCCGGAGATTTCAGAAAAGGAAGCCAAGGTCAACATAGCCACCACCATTGATAACAGCACTCAAAACCCGGTGGAAGTTTTGGTGCAAAACCAGGTCATCGACAAGCAGGGAAAGACAGTTGCTGTAGAAAAGTCAAAGCTTCAGGTAGGGGCGTCGAAGCAGGAGACACTACAACAGTCCCTGAAACTCAAGGAGCCTCAGCTTTGGTCAATTGAAGCGCCAAACTTATATGTTATGGAAACTACCGTAAAGGTAAACGGCAAAACAGTCGATCAATATAAAACCAAATTTGGTGTTAGAGAGATCAGGTTTGATGCATATAAAGGGTTCTTCCTCAATGGGGAGAACATTAAAATGAAGGGCATGAACCTCCACCCGGACGCAGGGTCTTTGGGAACGGCAGTCCCCGATAAATCTTACCTGCGCAGGCTTCAAATACTCAAAGAATATGGAGTCAACGCAATCAGGTGCTCACACAATCCTCCAACGTCTGAATTTTTAGATATGTGCGATAGCCTCGGTTTTGTGGTGATCGATGAAGCATTCGACAAATGGAAAAGTTTGTACTATGCCAAATACTTTGATAAGTGGTGGCAGCGGGATATGGATGCTATGGTGCTACGAGATCGCAATCATCCTTCTATTGTTCTTTGGAGTATCGGAAATGAAACAGGAGAGCAGCTTGATAAAACTGAAGAAGGTGCAGAACGTGCCATTATGCTGAGGGATTATGTCCATGCATTGGAACCGACCAGGCTCGTTACCGCTGCGCTTCAACCGGATAAATCCCGAATGTACAATAAAACGGGGTTTGCCCAGGCACTGGATGTAGTCGGATATAACTACCAGGAGCAGTGGCTGGAAGATGAGAAGAAGCAATTCCCTGGCCGGATCATGTATATATCAGAAGCTTACCCCTACTTCCGCGGGAAAGGTAAAGAATATTATGCTTATTACCCCGTCAACCCATGGTACGATGTAGCCAACAATGACTATGTCTTTGGCCAGTTCATTTGGGCAGGGGTTGATTACCTGGGAGAGAGTACCGGCTGGCCAAGCACGGGGTGGGTGACCAGTCCGTTTGATGTCTGCATGTTCGAAAAGCCATCTGCGGCATTTCATCGGTCCGTCTGGAATGACGAGCCCATGGTGCGAATCGCCGTGGCTGATCAGTCATTGGATATAGATCCGGGAAAACCTCACTGGAGCTGGCCATTTTTGGCAGATCACTGGAGCTTTCCTCAATACGAAGGGCATGTTATCCAGGTTCAAACCACTACTAATTGCGACAGTGTGGAATTGTTCCTTAATGACAAGTCTTTGGGAATTCGAAGGACCGCAGATTATCCCAACAATACGATCTCATGGTATGTCGAATACAAGGCTGGTAAAATTGAAGCAAAGGGCTACAAAGGTGGCAGAGAAACAGCTGATTATGAACTTAAGACTGCCGGAGCACCAGCTCAAATTGTTTTGTCCGCTGATTGTACAGAGATTGCGGCTGATGGACAGGATTTGTCTCACATTACCATTAAATTGGCAGATGACCAGGGCGTGGTGGTCCCCAATGCTGACCAGGAAATTATGGTGGAAGTAGTGGGTAGTGGAAGATTAAAAGGCCTGGACAATGGAGACCTTAGAAGGAATTCCTTTTCTGGAAACTCGGTACCAACCTACTTCGGGAAAGCCTTGCTTACTGTTCAGTCAGATCGGTCGGGAGGGGATATTAAAGTAATTGTAAAGTCCAAAGGCATACCTGACAAAACGTTCCAGATTTCAACCAGATAAGGATACTCATTAGTAAAATTTTTGAAATAGATTAAAATATGTAGTTGATGAAAAAAATACCATTTCTTGTTATTGTATTGATCTGGATCACCTCGGCGAATACAGCCTTTGCACAAGACAGCCTGGTCACCTATGATGTTCCCAGGGCACTGTTTTATTCCATGCACAATGACGATTTTACCGTGCAGGTGAGAAAGCCGGGAGAGCATTGGAAAGACCTTTATGAATACAATGTGAAGGTAGATATGGACACAGAGTCCGATGCTTCCATGGTTTATTTTGACTTTTCGGGGACGGTGGAGGTGAAAATCAAGAAAAATAATGGACTCATAGGATCAGTCGCTATCAGACCGTTGTCCTATGGAATCACTCCTGAGGTAAATGGCAATATTATACAATTTTCCCTTGACAGACCCAGGAATATTTCCATTGAAGTGGATGGCGACAAGCTTCATAACCTGCACCTGTTTGCCCAACCTGTGGAGGAAAGTCGTCCGGATCCCAAGGATCCTAATGTTGTTTATTTTGGGCCCGGTGTACACGAAGCACCAGATAAGCCGGGAGCTGTGTTCCAGATTAAAAGCGGACAAACCGTATATATCCATGGAGGGGCTGCCATCAAGGGAAAACTACTTTGTGATAAAGTAAAAAACGTACGTATTATCGGGAGAGGCATGATTTTGCAGCCCGAACGTGGCGTGGAGATCCGGCATTCAGAAAATATCGAAATTGATGGGATCCATGTTGTCAATCCCAAACATTACACCGTATTCGGAGGCGAGTCAAAGGGGCTAAAAATCAGGAATATAACATCCTTTAGTTGTAAAGGCTGGAGCGACGGGATTGACTTGATGAGCTGCTCAGATGTTGAAATTGATGGTGTGTTTATGCGCAATTCAGACGATTGTATTGCCATCTATGCACATCGCTGGGATTTTTATGGCAATGCAAAAAATCTGAAGATTTCCAATTCCACCTTATGGGCGGATATTGCCCACCCGATGAACATAGGCGCCCATGGTAATACAGAACATGAAGGCGATACAATTGAACATATCACCTTCTCAAATATTGACATCCTGGAGCATGATGAAGATGACCCATGCTGCCTGGGTACTATGGCCATCATAGCGGCAGATAATAACCTGGTGCGAAATGTAACATATGAAAACATCCGGGTAGAAGATATACAAGAGGGCCGCTTATTTGATTTACGTGTGGTGAATGACCCGAAATACAATACCAAATCAGGAAGATCGATTGAAAACATTTATTTCAAAAACATTACCTACAATGGTTCTGGTTTACACCCTTCGCAAATCATAGGACATAATGAAAACCGGAAAGTCAATGGTGTGACATTCGAAAATGTGAAAATTAATGGTATCAAAATTAAGTCTGTGGAGCAGGGTGATATCATCGTTGGAGCCTTTGTAAAAAATATAAAATTTAAAAACTAGTCCATAATAACAGAATATGAGAACGTCAAAATTCTTTATCATCATCAGCACTTGTGCACTAGTGACAGCATTGTCAAATTGTAAAAATGGGCAGGCAAAAGCGAAGGAAAAATATAAGAAAACAGATGAGCTTATCAGCAGCCCTATTTCAGAAATATCTTGTGCCGATCCATCTATTATAAAACATAATGGCAAGTATTATATCTATGCTACCGTAGATCCCTGGGGAGGCGATGAGCTTGTTGTTCTGGAATCCTCTGACTTTAAAAACTGGGAGCGAAAACATATTCAATGGCCTAACCTGAAAGACTGTACCAGCCCCACATCGCGGAAAGACAAATTGTGGGCGCCGGGTGTAATCAAAGGTAAAGACGGCAGGTTTTATATGTATGTAACCGTTCACAACGAACTTTGGGCAGGTGTGGCAGACCACCCCCTGGGGCCCTGGAAAAATGCCAAAGCGGATGGTACACCACTGATCAGAGCTAATATGTTTCCCGAATACCACATGATAGACGGTGAAGCTTTTATTGATGACGATGGCCAGATCTACCTATATTGGGGCTCGGGATTGAATTGGGTAAACGGACATTGTTTTGCAGTAAACCTGAAAGACGATATGATTTCCTTTAACGAAGAGGATATAAAAGACGTCTCACCCCCCAACTATTTTGAAGCCCCTTATATGATTAAACGGAACGGAAAGTATTACCTCATGTATTCTCATGGAAAATGCACCAACGGAACTTATGAAGTAAGGTATTCCGTGGGCCTTACACCCTTTGGTCCATGGACAGAAGGAAAAGAAAGTCCCATACTTACTACCACGGAAGATTCTACCACATTGGGCCCCGGGCATCACTCGGTTTTTACGGAAAATGGGCAGGACTATATTCTCTATCATCGCATCAGGGATAACAGTGGACCATTGCTTCGTGAGTTGGTTATTGATAGTTTGAATTTTGACACGGAAGGAAATATAAAAAAGGTAATTCCCCGCGGGGTGGAAAATTTTGCGCTGTAAAAGGCATGGTACGTTTTATTTAATTTTTTTAATCCGGCTTTTGATAGTCCCCAAAAAATGATCAACCAGGCACATCATTTAAATGAACTTCAAATCATTTCCTGCTGAACATTTTTTAGCCTGCAAACCAAACATTTTACATGAATAGAAAAAGAGATTTGACAATATATGATTTGGCAGAAAACCTGAACATTTCTGTTGCTACCGTTAGCAGGGCGCTGAACGATCACCCCGCAGTGAATAAAAAAACAAAAAGAAAAGTGAATGAATTGGCAGAAGCAATGGGCTACAGGAAAAACAATTTTGCCAGCGAACTAAGGAAGCAAAAAACCAATACTATTGGATTAATTGTTCACGAACTGAATAGTCATTTCATTGCTTCAGTTCTTAGTGGAATTGAGAAAGTGTTGACTAAAGCACAATACAATATTATTATTGGACACTCTTCCGAATCAATGGTAAAAGAAATAGCTAATGCAAATACCCTTTTTCATAAGCGAGTAGATGGGCTTATTGTATCCCTGGCTTATGACACAGTGAGTCTTAGTCATTACGACCCCTTTATTAAAAGAGGGATACCTATGGTATTTTTTGACCGGGTAAGATTGGATGCTCCTGGTATTAAAGTAATCATTGATAACTATAAGGCCGGCTATGACGCCACCGTACACCTCATTCAGCAGGGTTGTACCAGGCTAATGCACATAACAGGAAATCTTACACAAAATGTATATGCCGACAGGCTGGAGGGATTTAGAAAGGCTTTGGAGGAACACAGTTTGCCTTATGAATCTGACCAACTGATCGTGAAAGACCTAAATGAACATACGGGAGTGGAAGTGGCCTCGCAAATAATGCAAATGAAATTAAAACCCGACGGACTTTTTTTTTCGAATGACCTATGCGCAGCCGTTTGTATGAAATGCCTGAAAGATGCCGGCATTAAGATTCCCGAAGATATAGCCATTGTTGGTTTTAATAACGATACCATTAGCAGGACCGTAGAACCAAAATTGACCACAATTAACTATGCCGGAAGGGAAATGGGAGAAGTGGCTGCTACTAATTTGATAATTCAATTAAATAAAGAAATGTCAGAAAAAACCAACAGTAAGGTCGTTCTTGATTCACAATTAATGATCAGGGGGTCCTCTATGAAATGCTGATCTTTTCCTTCATGATTCGTCAGGCTTTTGTTTCAACACTTTTGTAGATATTTGATAAGTCTTATTAAATGGATCCCGGTATTTTTTTATGTAGTCAGAAGGATTCATTCCAAATAGCTGATTGAACTGCCGCCTGAAATATTTCCCATCGCTGATGCCAACCTGGAAAGCTGCCTCATTGACGTTGCAGTTGACTTTAATCATGAGTTCTGCTGCCTTTCTAAGCCGTATATAACGGATAAATCCTGCAACCGATTGCCCGGACATCAACCTGATCTTTTTGTACAGATAGGAGTGGCTCATCCCTATTTCGTGGGCCAGTTTTTTTATGGTAAACTGATCATCATGCAGGTGTTGCTCTACAATGGCAATACATTTTTCAAGGAACTCCTTGTATTCGGGAGAGATTTTAAGAGTGTTTTTCTGTAATGTAACCTCATTAAAAAAATATTTTTGAAGCTCACTTTTGTTTTTAAAGAGATTTTCTACTTTGGCCAGCAGAATATCTTTATCAAATGGTTTGGTAATATATACGTCGGCCCCACCTTCAATGCTTTGTAATTCCACTTCGTCTCCACTGCTGCCGGTGAGCAATATGACCGGAATATGATTAAGACTTGGATCCTTTTTTATTTGCTTGCAAAGCTCGATGCCATCCATGACGTCCATTCTGATATCACTAATCACAAGGTCGGGAAACTTTTGTTGCGCCATTTTTAGCGCCTCCATTCCGTTCACAGCTTCCAGTATCTCGTATTTGTTCTTCAAAATTTGTTGCAAATAGCGTCTTATAGCATTATCATCATCAGCAAGTAAAATGGTTAGGCGGTCAGTGACCAGTTCTTCCATTTTAGTATCTGTTACAACAGAAAGAGGTTCTTCCGGTATATCTTCAGCCAGTTCACCCAACATGGCGGTCTCTTGTTGTGGTGAATGAAGGACTACCTCGCCTTCAAGATGCTTTTTTCCTTTTTTTAAAGTTACCAGGAAAGTGGTTCCTTTACCTGCGTTGCTCTGGAAGCTGACGGTGCCTTTATGCCCATCTACAAAGCTTTTCACAAGGTACAAACCTATTCCAAAACCGGTTTTGGCAGGTGCATTTTTGGAATTTGACTGGTAAAATTTTTCAAACAGCCGGGGAGCATCCTCTTCAGCGATGCCATAGCCATTGTCTGATACCGTTATGTGCACTTCGTCGCTGGCATCGGTTACCTGAAAAGTAATTTTTCCCCGTTCAGGCGTATATTTAATCGCATTGGAAATAAGATTAAACAATACTATTTCTATTTTTTCCCTATCTACATACAGCTCCAATTCCTGGTTCTCAAATTCAAACAGGTATTCTTGATGATTTCCTTTTGCCTGTTGTACAAAGCATAAAAAAACCTCCTGGCACAATTCATAAAAATTATACCGGGAAAATTTAAGTTTGCCGATTTCCACGTCGGTCTTCCTAAAAAGGAGCAACTGGTCTATCAGGCTTAACAACCGGTGTGCATTACGATGCACAATGTTTAATTCCTGTTGTTCATCCGGTGTTTCAATCTTCCGGATCAGATCTTTGATTGGATTGATGATCAGGGTAAGCGGCGCGCGGAATTCATGTGATATATGCGTAAAAAAGGAGAGCTTTTTTTCAGTCAGTTCCTTTTCTTTTTCCTTTTCAATGTTTGCCAGTTTGATCTCATACTTCAGCCGCTCCTGCCGCTTATTGTAAACGATATACAAATAAACTGCTGATACAAAAAGAATGGCATAGATAGTATAGGCCCACCAGGTCCGGTACCAGGGTGGCAGTACCACCACAGTGAGCAGGTTGGTTGCCGGGCTCCAAAGTCCTGCGCCATTGGTTACTTTTATTTTAAAAACATAATTTCCTTCTCGAAGCCGTGTGTAATTAGCCGTGCGAATGTTGTTTACATAATTCCAGCTTTTATCCCATCCCTCTAATTGGTAAGCATATTTAATTTTATCAGCACCCTTGTAATCCAGTGCCACATAATCAAGTGAAAGAATAGCCTGATCAAATGGCAACTCAATAACTTCAATTCGTTCCGAATCTCTTTTGCTTACATAGGAATCGTTTTCTTCTACGGGCTTATTATTTATTTTTAACCCGGTGAGAAATATTTTAAATGTTTCTTTTTTATCATAGATACTATGCGGATAAAAAATGTTAAATCCTTTAATACCGCCAAATAAAAATTCACCCGATTGTAAAGCCAGAGCCGCATGAAAGCTGAACTGATTGCTTTGCAGGCCATCTGATTTTGAGAAATTCCGGCATGTTTTATCAATTGTATTGAACCTGCATAAACCATTATAAGTACTCAGCCACAGGTTATTGTTATCATCACCCAGTATATGAAGAATGATATTACCTGGCAAGCCATCAGAAGTTGTAAACCGTTGCCAGGTGCCTTTTGTACTGTTGACTAACAACAGTCCCCCGCCATCAGTTGCGATCCATAGGTTTTTATTGAGATCTTCGTAAACGCATAAGACTGATTGTCCAATATGCCAGGTTTTATGTTTTTTATTTACCTGGTCAAGTTGCACCAGGGAGTTCCGGTAACCTACCCAAATATTACCTTGCCTGTCTTCTGAGATGCAGGCAATATTGGTTAAGTTTTTATCAAACACTTCGAAGCGGTTGGTTTTCCGGTTTAATACATACAGCGCTCCACCCATGGTGGTGCCCACCCACAATTGTTTTCGGGAATCTTCAAAGATTACACAGGCATTGTTTTCAATAGCGCCGGTATGCGGATTATAACAATCAAAATGTTCAAACCTTTTCGAACCTTTTTTAAGCCGGTTCACACCACCAAACCAGGTTGCAACCCACAAGTCGCCCTGCGCATCACAAACAATACTGGGGACAAAATTATTGCTAATGGTAGCGGGGTTTGAAGTATCATGTTTATAAGATGTGAATGTATTGTTACGACGGTCCCAATACCTTAGTCCTGCACCATCAATACCAATCCACACATTACCTTTGTTATCTTCAGCAAAAGATGTAATGAAATCATCAATGATATTATTCTGCCCTGAACCGGAAGAATATGTAATATGCTTAAATAAATTATCCCACGATTGTATAATATTGATGCCTCCGCGCAAGGTTCCAATCCATTTATTACCTTGTGGGTCATCGTAAGTGGCATACACTGCATTGCTATTGACCAAAGGCGTTCCTGCGCCCGAAAGATAAGCGACAGGATGGCCGCGGTCAATAGACATAGACCACACACCGCCACCATCAGAAGAAATCCACAGTATATGTTGCCGGTCTTCAAAAAGATGCATTACCCTGCCCGTAAAAGGCAACACATTATTTGAAAATACATTGTTCCTGATGTCGTATTGGAAAAGCCCATTTTCATTTCCCAGCCATAAGTTTCCTTTGCGGTCTAACTTTAAGCAATCAGCTTTTTTGATGGTTCCGTTAATTATCCGAAGTTCTTTATTTTTTATACTAAACAGGCAAAGGCCTGCCTGTTGAATAAATACCCAGGCCATTTGCCGGCTTGAATCAACAGCGATAGCCGTTACATCATAATTGCCTTCATGCCCATTCCGCGACAAAAAAGGAATTTGCACACCGACCCTGCTATTTTTCTCAAATACAAATAAACCTTTGTGCTGGGCGCCAACTAACATGCATCCATCTTTATTATTTTTTTGAATGGCACGTATAACATATTCCAACGGGTGTAAGGAAGCATTGTTCCGGGATTTGAAGCTTGCTGTATAAAAGTTTCCTTTAACCGGGTTATAAATACTCAATCCTTTTCCGGTACCTATCCAAAGGTGATGATTGGCATCTTCGGCAATTACTCTGATATGGTTTGAATTCAGGGAAGTAGTATCACCGGGAACATTGCGGAAAACTTTAAAACTGTAGCCATCGTAACGGTTCAATCCATCAAAGGTGCCAAACCACATAAAACCATTGTGGTCCTGGAAAATACTGGTCACCGCATTATTTGATAGTCCCTCATCAATACCCAGATATTTTACGGGTGGATCATTAAACGCAAAACAAGGCGTTCTGGTAATTAACAGAAGTATATAAAAAATAAAAATAACACATTGGCGCATCGCTTCTCCCCTTGGCTAAAACTGTCTTTTTAAAAAATCATTTATAAAAAAGTTCTTGAGGTATTTTAAATAGATTATCCTACTAAGTATAAATGCTTATACATCTGTTACCCATGCCTTTCCTTTTTTGTTCCAAGTTCCAGAAAACTGTAAGATATAAAATTTTATTAACCGGAAAAGAAATGTAATGCAAATTACACAAAAACAGGTAGTTATGAGCTTTAGGGCTTACTACCTGTTTCAATAATATATATCATTATTTATTTCCTATTAACCAATGAAAGTTTTCCGGTTTATTTCCGCCCAACTTTCATTGGGGTCATTTTTACTGTCAGTTTTTCCAAAACCTCCCGCATGTTGAGGTTGTATTTAGGTGGACACTCGTTGGCAGAGGACAACTCTTAGTGTATAGTAAAGTGGCACATTTGATTTTACAGTTTAGTTGAGTTGTGATAACGTAAAATCAAGTGTACCGCTTTGGCAAGGCTTTTTCAAATCTTCTGTTAAGAAAGTTTCATTAAAACTCATAACTCTCGCCATCATCGGGTACTAACACTTTAGAAGAGATGCTTTTTTCTGATAAAAATTCTTTCAGTTCATTTCTGCTTAGCGTATTGTGATTTACTCCATCCATGTGACTGACTACGAGGTCAAAATGAAGGTGGCACAAAAAAACAAAGTCAATGCCTGTGATAATTTCATATTTAGACATGGGAAGATCATGGAGCGGATTCCTTTTAAAATTCCATGTCTTTGCAGGAATTGGCATGGTGGGCAACGCACCCTTATCAGAAAGCATCGGATCAACCAGTATGCGTTTTCCTGCATATTAAATTATCATGGTTGCATTTTGGAGACTTTCATAATAGGATGCAACGCCTGCTGCTCCTGCTTCCACCACAAAGGCACTTACATCTCGGGAAGCTATCCAACCTATAAGCATTGCTTCTGGAGTAGGGCAAGCCAATTTCACATCTTCACCGGGTATGCCCATTTTATGAGGCAATAGCCAACCACAGGTATTCCAAACGATTTTATTTACACCGGTTGCTTTGGCTGCGTCAATCACATTTTTGGCATAATGCAAGCCATCGAACGGATTGGGTAAAGAAGCCGGAATAAGTAAAGACACTGCATCTATATCTTTTACTTTTGTATTTCCCGGATTCCTAAAATCTCCAAATTCTAACACTCTATTCGCTTAGATTAGCATTTCCGCTCCCAAATCCAGGTTCAGATAGTTAATTGTTCACACCCCATTTCTGGTTGCGAAAATTGTGTCAACTTTGTGATAAACCATTGTGTCAAAGTGGATAACTGCCATAAAGATGTGAATAACCGGTGTCTGGAATTGTGGAAACAAATAAAGGACATATTAATAGGTAACCACCTCTTTCTGCCAGTATCTTTACAGACTGACTTAGAGATAAGATTTGGAGTTACAGCCATCATTACATTTTACAAGTCTGGTCGAAATCTTTTTGTCATTGATGAAAACTCAATGGTTAAACCTTTTTTCTGAATTTTATGGATGTCTCAAATCTAAATCGCGACAAAAAGCAAAGAAGAAAAACCTCTGTAGACCTGAGTACGATGGTGTATGGCAAAGTGCCGCCCCAGGCAAGAGAACTGGAAGAAGCTATACTTGGTGCCATTATGTTGGAAAAGGGGGCCTTTGATACTGTAATTGAGATCCTGAAACCCGAATGTTTTTATGTAGATGCCCACCAACGCATCTTCCGCGCCATGCAAGGTTTGGCCAACAAAAGCCAGCCAATTGACATCTTAACAGTAGTAGAGGAATTGAGATTTCGTGAAGAATTGGATATTGTGGGCGGTCCCTATTTTGTTACCAAATTGACCAATAGCGTTGTTTCCTCCGCCAACATTGAGGCTCACTCCAGGATTGTGCTTCAGAAATTCATACAGCGTGAACTTATTCGCATCAGCGGTGAGATCATTGCCGATGCCTATGAAGACAGCACAGATGTATTTGACCTGCTGGACAGCGCAGAGAGTAAAATGTATGAAGTAACCAGCAACCACTTAAAAAATAATTACCAGTCCATAGACTCCGTATTGGTAA
>CBKWHA010000088.1:0-19536 GCA_966674115.1 uncultured Chitinophagaceae bacterium | reverse complement strand
AACAAACCTTTCCCGGATCAATTCTACTTTTGTCAATTCAAAATCATACCGCATTCGCTGGATCATCTCCTTAAATTCTCTGCTCTGCCCTGCTCCATATTCTATGATCGTTGGATTATCGTAAACATCGGCCTGATAGATATTATAAGGTGGGACCGGCTCGTATAAAGTATTGCCCATGGAAGTCGTCTTGAATAAAATAAAAGGCAACCAGGGCATCAGGTCATATCCCCTGCGGGTTTTAAACTCTGTTGCCATATCCGAACACCAGTTGGCCCCTTCCATTTCAAGGCTGTCGGTAAAAAAAGAACGGATCTGAGCGGAAAGAGGCCCAATTTGATTCTGGATGGAATCACTCATTTTCGTGAGATACTTTTGGACAGCTTCTTTATTGAAGTGGTTGAGTATGGGACCTGTAGCGCCGGGAGCTCCTTGGATGACTTGCATAAAACCATGGATCTTCACCAAAACATACAAGACATGTTTTCCCCGGGGAATTTTGCAATGAATTGTATCCGCTGAAATTTGATCAGATAGATCTTTTACCTCATCTATTTGGTTGATCAAAGCTGGAGCCAGCAAAACAGAAAGTATTTCCATCGTTCGCCCGGGAAAAGGAGAACTAATAGAGGGATCAGATTCCTTAAAAAGATCAAAAAGCGATACCTCATAATTCAATGGGCCTTCTATGGCTTTAGCTCCAATCACAACAGCCTGCGATCTTTCTTCACCTTTCAGCCACTCGGCTCCAAAAGGCCATCCCGATCCAACGATCAGGTCGCAGGTCATATCCAGCTTTTTTGCCTCTTCAAAACTGAATTTTAATAAATCGATCCATTCTGGGCTCAACCATTGAATAGCAGGCTTGCCTAAATCAGCTGTTCTTGCCGGAAATTTAATGGGGTTGATTTCTACGCCGCCAATACCTGCCTCTTTAAGGAGGCGAAGCTCTCTGGCCAATTCCTCCCGCTCCACTTTATTGCCAGTCCACCACCAACGTACAAACGGCCGGCAAACAGCGGGTGGGTTTTTAAAAATGGAATAAAGATTGGTTCCTGCATCAACCAGACCAGAGGACGACAGTAGCTTCCTGAAAGGATAGCCGCCGGCTACAATGGAACCCTGTACAATAAAACTTCTTCTGTTCAAACAGATTGATTTAAAATTTCCTGGTAGCGTCTCTCCAATAATGATTTCATCCAGTTATTCAATCTCCATTGTTCCTGTTGGGGAGAACCTTCTCTATTTGCAAAAACCATATAAGGAGGTGGTCCAAATTCGGGTGTGATGGTACATTGGGCTGCTCCTTCCTCTATTCTTGTAACTATCCATTGATCCCATATCTTCAGGTGAGCTTCCAGCGCTTCCAAATATTCAGGCGCAGAAGGTTCCCATACCTGTGGTCCTTCTGTATGTCCTACTCTGGCATGAATATGCCGGGCATGCTGAATCGCTTTATTTACAGCCGGTTCCTGATCTTCCAGGTAACTTTCCGAAACGCAAAACCAATGAGAAACATCCAAAGTCAGATTCAAATCAGGATGTTTCTCCAAAAAAGGGTGAACAAGGTGCGCCGCATAGGTCCATTTATTGCGATGTGTTTCCTGGTAAATGGGGATACCGGTTAACTTACTCACGGTAGCGCAACATTCAAGGCATTCTTCAATTTGCTGTTCAGTAAAATATTCTCTTCCGGTTTGTGCACTGATATGTAATGGTGCTAAAAAAGGGCTGCGCATCGCAGAGAGATCGAGTAATTGATGTTTTAATGCAGTCAAATACTCTTTAAAATTCTTTTGGTATCCCATAACGGTCATGACAATAGCAAATTCCAATTGATATTGCTGAAGCAAAGCGATGACTTTTTGTGGATCTGCATTTTCCCCATAGGGGAACCATTCTATTCCTGCATATCCGGCCATCTTTACATCGGTGAGAAAAGTTTCCCAGTCTGTATGCTCAAAACCCCACCTGGGACAAAGGAATTTTATTTTCATGCGTTCACGGATGTTGGCACCTTATAAATCAGCGGGTTTTGCTCATCATTATTCAACAGGTCACCGACCTTTAAAGTCTGCAAATAGGCATCAGGTAAAATATTGGGTTCGCCGTTAAACCGGTTGCCATCGGGCATATAAGCGCAGGTCATAGCCCGGCGGAAGCCATTGGTCATATTTGCATTAGCACCATGTATAGTCAAACCATTATGAAAAGAGCAACTGCCTGCTTTCATGGATGCCGCCACTGATTTGAAGTTTTTTAACTGAGGATAGACGTCAAAAATGCCATCCATATTTCTTCCGATCGTTATTTTATCAAAATTGGTCTGCTTGTGAGAACCGGGTAAAAAAAACAAGCATCCATTTTCTAAGGTAGCATCATCCAGAGCTACCCATATAGAAATGGCCCGGCGATCGGAGAAAGACCAGAAAGGAGTATCCAGGTGCCAGGCAGTGGGGTTGGCCCATGGACGCTTGATCAATGCCTGGTCGTGCCAGATGCGAATGCCATCGGCCCCGGATAATTGAGAGGCCATCTGACCAATCCGCTGATCCAGCATCAGTTCTTTTACCAACTCATTGGTTTGCCAGAGATTTAATAACTGGTCAAAAACCTTGGCGAAATAATCAGAATCTTCGTTAATCCCATCCGCTTCACCGGTTTTTATGTCCTTACCAGGAATTTTTATGCCAGCTCTTTCCTCTACAGCAATCGTAACAGCATTGCGCCAATGATCCAACTCCTCCGGCGACAGGAAATTTTCAATAACAATAAATCCGTTTTCCTGATAGTTTTGAATTTGTGTTTCGTTTAGTTGGAAGTTCATGATTGAGACAGTTTTAAGGTTATCAACTACCTCCGGTTAATGGCGATCCTTATTGTAAGTTACGCTTTGTTGATTAATGAAAAAAGATCTGTTGTAGCTACAACAGATCTTTTTTCATTAATCAATAAGGAGTCATAACTTCTACTTACAACATCCAAACTTTTTTTTACAAGTGTGGGTTTAACAATCTGTCAGCCGAAGGTATAGGAGCAAAGTAATCCTTGTGTGTTGGTGGATGCGCCAAGGGAACTTCTGACGGGCTCCTTTTAGCTGTGGCCGACTCAACTGTTTCTGTCCGCACCATATCAAACCATCGGGCATTGGGTTCATTACCGGCAAATTCCCATTTTCGTTCTGTCAATACCGAATCGCGAAACGCGGCTGCACTTAAACCTGAAGGTAAATCCGGCAAACCTGCTCTTCTCTTAACCCTGTTCACACAGGTGTATGCCAAGGCATCCGGACCATCTGCCATGGCTTTTGCTTCCGCATACACCAACAACACTTCTGCATAGCGCATCACTTGTGCACTTCTGGATGACCACCAATCTATGTAATCGCCCAAGCTGTTTTCTTTGTATCCGGGAACATCCAACCATTTTTTATAATAGGGATGTTTGGTGGCAAAATTTTGCCATGAAATAATTGAAGAAGACGAATTATTTTGACCTTGCGTAAGAAAGGTTGCTTCTTTACGAGGTCCTGCGGGAAACTCGTTAAAAAAAGTAAGTTCAGCAAACAAATCGTCCCAACCACCAAAATCTCCAGGCTTATATGCCAGGGGCGCTGTCATGTTGCCATTAGACCATGTTCCTCCATCGCTCCAGTTGCCAACGGCATTGTTATAGTAACAACCAAACACTGTTTCTTTGTTTATGTTGTTGGCGGCTTTCCATAAATCAGCATAATTGGAAAGCAACGCATATCCATATGTTGTTTCATTGTCAATCACCTCTTTTGCTTTTTGAGCAGCCAGTGCATATTTGGATGCATCCTTTACGGGATAGCCAGCCATTGTTAAATACACGGACGCCAACAACGACTTGGCAGAACCCGATGTAGGACGTGCATAGGCTGTGTTCTTTTCAAGATCAGAAGCATTGGGAGCAGATGTATAAGAAACCGGCAGCAGGGTTTCCGCCTTCGATAGATCATTAACGATCAACGCATACACGTCTGCTGCAGGAGCTTTGCTTACATCATAGCTGATCGATAAATCCGTTACCAGTGGTACCTCTCCGCACATCCTTGTCAGGTTATAATAGGCAAGCGACCGCATAAAATATGCCGCTCCAAGTGCTCTGTCTTTCTGACTTTTTAATAGAGCTTGGTCATTGGCCGGTTGCACAATCAAATCAATTTTGCTAATGATTGCATTTGCCTGTTTGATCGTACCATAACAAGCACCGTACATGCTTCCATAACGGTCGTTGTTATCCTGCACATTAAAAATATCAAACTGTAGGTATCCTGATTTATTTCCTCCAGCGATGGTAGTTACGTCATCGCCTCCCATGCAAAAGGACAAGGTCGCTGTTTGATTGTACATCAGGTTGCCATTACTATATAGGGCATTTAGCGTCTTCTCCAAATCCTGCAGTGAAGTAAAATAATTATCCGGACGAATCAGTCCTTTTGTCTTCTCCTCAAGAAAGTCTTTTTTACAGGAAAGGAGTAATGTCGAAAACAATAATATAATTGAGTATTTTTTCATGGCAAATCAATTAAAAGGTTGCTTTTAAACTTAGAGTAAATGTGCGTGAGGATGGATACGCTCCTACATCAATGGCACCATCACCATCAGCGCTTGAAGTTGAAGTTTCCGGGTCATAACCATGGTACTTTGTGAAAGTCTTCAGGTTTTGAACGCTCAACAGTAGTTTCAAATCGGCAATTCTTACGAACTTCTTATCAAGGGAATAACCCAATGCCAGGTTTTTGATCTTGATAAAGCTGGCGTCTTCGAGGAACTGGGTAGATTCAACAAAGTTTTTGGAGGTACTGCTCAATGGGTTAGCAAATTGTGCGTTATCCTTACCTGGCTTCCAAAAATTAAGTCCATCTACATGGGCTATGGAAGTGGCGTCGGAAAGAATCGTAGCCGATGCAGCATAAGCCGTGTTCAGCATTTTATTACCTTGTTGAGCCAGCAACAGAATATTAATGTCAAACTTTTTATAAGAGAACGTGTTGTTGAAACCCCAGATATATTTCGGTTGCGCATAACCGATCACATGTTTGTCTTTACTATCAATTTTTCCATCGTTGTTCCAGTCCTTGTATTTGTTATCTCCCGGAGCAAAACCATAAGTGGCGGCTTTGCTGGCTTCTGCAGCGGTGTAGACGCCCTCCCATTCATAACCCCAGAAGGTACCTAAAGGCTCGCCGACTTTAATGGCAAAAGGCGATTCCGTTGTTAGCCCCGGAGCATAGTTACCACCTAATTGAAAAGTATCAATACCCAGGTCAACCACCTTGTTTTTCACGGCTGTAAAATTGAAAGCAGCATCCCATTTAAAATCTTTGGACAATAAAGGCGTTCCGCTCAATACAAAATCAACGCCTCTGTTTTCCACTTTGCCGATGTTTTTATTTACCGTACCGCCACCATTGTAGATTGGAATCAATACCCTGTTCAAAAGGTCGGATGTATTTTTTACAAAATAATCTCCTGTAAAACTCAATCGGTCTTTTAAAATAGAGATATCTATACCAGCGTTTGATTGAGCGGTAGTTTCCCATTTCAAATTGGGGTTATCAGCACCAACGATGATAGAGCCGGGAAAGGCTTGGCCAAGACCATATGTATTCATCATGGATCCGATAGAAGCCACTGTAGCATAAGGATTGATGCCCTGGTTTCCGGTTTTGCCCCAGCTTGCACGAAGCTTTAAGTTGCTGATCAGGGGATTGTTAATTAAAAATGCTTCTTCAGAAACCTTCCATGCAGCGGATACAGAAGGAAAGTATCCCCATTTATTTTCACCCTGGAATTTTGACGTTCCATCAACACGGTAGGTCGCGGTTAAATAGTACTTGCCCATAAAGGAGTACCCTATTCTTCCTAAATAGGAACGAAGACTGAATTGGGACCATGAGGAATTGATGTTACTTGTGTTAGCAACAGCCAGATTATTATATGTTACCGAAATTGGATTAATACCCGTACCAGAAGCTCCAAAATTCCGAACCGTATTTTGCGATTGCTCATTAACGGCGGTAACCGTCACATCATGCTTACCGCCAAAGGTATTGGCGTAGGTAAGAATATTACTGTTCTGCCAATAAAAAGACTTGGCCTCATTTAGGCTGGCCGAAGTAGTAGTAGGATTCAGCCAGTTGTTGGTATAACTTCCGGCCTGGGCAGAATTTTGATTGATGCCTCCTAACACCTCCAGCGTCAAATGAGGGATTATTTTATACGAGAACTTCGCATTGGAAGCCAAAGAATTGGACAACAAATCAGCATATCTTTCTTTCAATACCATGTAGGGATTCAAGGTGTTGGGAGAAGAGATATTGTCTTGTCTGTTATAACTCCCATCGGCATTGAAAACAGGAAATGTAGGAGAGTAAAAAACAACAGCCCACGTTGGTGCTCCTTTCGATCCATTGTCCTGGGTGTTCAATCCATCTATCCGGGAAGCAAACAAATTCACATCTAATTTGATTTTCTTACCCAGGTCAGTGCTGATGTTGGAGCGGAGGGCATACTTTTTTTGCGAGGTATTCAGTACAATACCTTTCTGATTAACATAATTGCCGGAGACAAAATACCGTAATGCTGAAGTTCCTCCGCTTGCACTAACCTGATAATTTTGGGTAACACCGGTTTGAAAAATCTGGTCTTGCCAGTCAACACCGCCTTTTGTTGTAAAGTCAGCAACTTGCTGTGGCGTAAAATAGTTGGGCTTTATATAATTCACTGTTTCCGCATAAGTACCAGCATCCATCAAATCGTATTTCTGTGCTAGCTTGCTGATACCAGTATTCACATTCAACTCCACTTTAGCAGCGCCGCTCTTGCCTTGCTTTGTGGTAATTATGATTACTCCATTAGCGCCCCTGTTGCCATATATGGCTGTTGCAGCAGCATCTTTTAATACCTCAATGCTTTCCACATCGTTTATGTTGATGTCTGAAATGCCGATATTCAGGGCTATGCCGTCCACTACGTATAAAGGATCATTGTTTCCCAGTAGTGAGCTGGCTCCTCTTATTCTCACTTTTACGCTGCCGCCAGGTGCACCTGAATTATTGGTTACGTTGACGCCGGATGCACGCCCCTGGAGGGCTTGCGTAAAGTTAGTAACAGGTTCTGATTTGTAGCGCTCTGAACTAATCGAAGAGATGGAACCGGTGAGGTCTTTTTTCCTTTGTGTGCCATAGCCTACCACTACCACATCTGTTAAACTGTTATCTGCCGCCTGCAGCACTACACTAACTTCTTTTGCTCCATCCAAATTAATTTGCCGTGCAACATAGCCCACATGACTTATTGAAAGAACAGCATTGCTATTTGCCACTTTGAGTTTAAAACCACCATCCTGATTGGTGATAGTACCAAGATTAGTGCCCCTTACCTGAATTGATACGCCAGACAAAGGACTGCCGTTGGCATCGATGATCTTTCCATTAACAGTTACGGAATCGGCCGGTGGTATGTGGACGGTGTTAACAATAAGGGCAATTGATTTTGGCTTGGCACTTATGACAATAGTTTTACCTTCTATCGAGTAGGTTAATGGCTGGTTTTTCAAACATTGGTCCAGCACTTCGTTTAGTGGCAAAGCTTTAACTTCAAGTGTTACTTTTTTCGCATTCCTGATCAAAGCTGCATCATAGAAGAACACATAACCGGTTTGTGTTTCAATGGCTGAAAAAACTTTTTTTAATGGCACGTCCCTTCCGCTATAAGTAACGGTTTGGGCTGCGGTCTTTGCATTCACGTGCAAAAAGGCAACCGTTAGCAGTAAGAAGGTCAACTTCATAACTTTCACAATTTGCGGAGAACACCACTTTCTTTTTAAACTCCGCTCTTTAAGTAGGCGATGCAAAAGAAGGCTTCCCCAAGTCATTAAATTCATAACTTGCAGTGTCCCTATTTCCCAGGGACAGGGTTTTTGGGTTGAATGATGAATTAAAAGGCTTTGTTGACCCGAAACACACCGGGGAGTGTGGCAGCACTACCCGGTTTTTTAATCTTTTTACAGATTATATATCAGGTCAACCTAAGTACACTATTTAGATTCGTGGATAAGGGTGAAGAATTTTATTGGGATGATAATATCAAAAGCTTATTACCCTCTAGTGTGAACTTTACATCCATTTTTTGTAGTATCCTCAGTACTTGCGACAACATCAGATCTCTTTGTATTTTGCCACCAAATTCCCGTTTTGGAATGGTACCTTGATAAATAACCTCGAGGTCGTACCATCTTGCCAGTTGCCGTAAAACGGTTGGCAAATCCGCGTCATCAAAATTGAACTGCCCGTTCTTCCAAGCCATAACCTGTTCCAGATCAACATCATTTCTGATTTCAGGTTTTGTGTTTCTGACCACTCTTGCTTGTTGTCCGGGCTTAATAATTGCAGACTGGTTTCTATTAGAAACTTTCACAGCCCCTTGGAGAAGGGTCACTTTAATGTCTTCTTCGTCTTCATAGGCATTCACATTGAAATGCGTGCCCAGAACTTGAACAATTGTTTCTCCTTTGGAAACAATAAAGGGCGTTGAGGCATCATGAGCAACTTCAAAATACGCTTCACCTGTGACAGTGACTTTTCGTTCTTTGCCTACAAAAGCCACTGGATAAGTTATAGATGACCCTGCATTGAGCCAAACACGACTGCCGTCAGCAAGCGCCATATCAATTGCCTTGGAACCCTTAGGGTTGTACAGAGTGTTGTATTGTAATTCTTTTATTATCTCTCCGCTTGCTGTTTGATATACAATCCGTCCATCAGCCAGTTTGATCAATTTTATATTACCTTGTAATGCCAATTGCCCATTATTTACACTGTCCAAATAAACCCTTTGACCATTTGCCAAAGTGATCATGGCTTTATTTACTGCCGGAGCTTTCACATCATTTGAAATGGCTATCTGATGTTGCGTTTCAGGTCGGGGACTCCACTCTATGACCAACCATGCTACGGAAATTATAACCAGCAACACGGCTGCAGCAACATAGAATTTATACCCAACGCTCCTCCTGTGGGGCATAGAGATCAATTTTCCTGTAGGTTTCCCACTCTGAAGAATCAATTGCAGAATGTCCTGAGCTGCTTTTTCGTTCATATGTACTTCCTCACCTGGGTGTTGGTACATTTGCCCAATGATATCTTTTATTTGTTCTTCGTTTTCCTCTGCAGAGAGGTATTGCAAAAGCTCCATCCGCTCTTTCTCAGAAATCGTCTTTTCAGCCTGCTTTTTTAAATAAAATTGCAATTGTAAAGGGTCCATACTACTTATTTGATCTCTGTTAGTACCGGGTACTATACATAAAGACTCCAAAGAATTAGGTTTTGGGTAAGGGAGGTAAAAATTTTTAAAAAAAAATTTTACTACAAATGATGTGAGATCAATTTTGATTCATCTTCCAAAGAATGACGAGCAATATTCCCAGTTCAATTCTTGACAACAGGTAAGCCCTGATGCTGCGCATGGCATATTGAAGGTGTTTCCTGGCAGTTTCCGGGGCTATATTTAATTGGATTGCAATTTCATCCTGTTTCAACCCGGCTTCTTTGCTCAACCGGTACACCTGCTTTTGTTGCTGCGGGAGTTTTTCTACAGCTTCATTCAAAATGGAGTGAAATTCTTTCTCTTTAAGGCGGGCATCGGCATCTTCAGCGCAGCCAATAAATTCTGTTTCTGCTAATGACTGATGTAGTATTTTATGGGCTTTGCTTTTCAGAAAGGAATAAACTGTGTTGCGTGTAATGATAAAAAGCCAGGAATCCAGGCTCTCCACATCGGCAAGCGATTCCCTTTTCAACCAAACTTTTAAAAAAACATCCTGCACAATTTCCTCTGCATTTTCTTCGCAGAAAGTGAGCTTATAAGCAATCGTATAAATTTTATTGCGATGTGTATGAAAAAGTTCTGTAAATGCTTTTTCTTCACCTTGACTGGTAAGCAACAGCAATTCTTTCTCGTTATATAGCATATGGCAAACTATGCAAATGATTTTCTAGAAAGCGATAAAGTTAAGCAAAACATCGTAAAAATACGTGACGGAACAAGAACTATGGTAAATCTGAGTCTTGCTTTGCAGTGGTTATATTAAAATAAACTAATTTCAAAAAGTTAAACAAGATAATCTCCGTTATTTTGATATTTGGAAATATCATCAAGTGAACAAATGTCCTCGTAAAATATTTTGGAAATGGACTGCCTTATGGTTTTGATTTTATTATGGTTATTAATGGCTAAACTTTCAATGGAGTTGTCTTTAAAATTTTGGTGGATTTGCCTGTCCATTTCTTCAAGCATAGCATTAAGTTTCGTCAGAATCAGAAACATACTATCGCTAAGCCAAATTGCTTTATCCAAACAATTGATTACCTTATTCTTAAAATCCTTCAGTGGGCTTCCTTTTCTGGTAAAGATTTCAAGTACAGGATTTTCGTCTTCTGTATATACTTCCCGGCCAAGTTCCTCCACAATTTCTTCAACCATATTGTACACAGCCTTTCTCTTTTCCAATATGAATTGGCGGTAATTATCAGAAGGTCTTTTACTTTTGACTTTCCAGGTAACAATTCCAGTAAGCGTAGAGGCAGCAACAGTTACAAATGTTGTACTCAAAAGCCAGGTAGTCATGTCCATAAGGTGAAGATTTTATTAAATGCTTGTTTTTCCCGGGCCCACGAAAAAGCAGTGCACTAATAAACATTGTTATTACAAATAATGGAAAAATAATAAATCTTGCCCACAGTTGCAATTATCAAATAAATTTTTCCCAATACCTTGTTGAAACCTATAAAATCAATTAAATGTTGGATGAATCAATGTCATAGCATTTAATAGTGAATATTTTGTCAGGTCCTAAAGCAAAAACCTCATAAAAAATAAGCTTTTATGAGGTTTCATCCACTTTGATTAGCTTGGCTGCGATCCCTTTTAGGGTTTATCTCGAATTAGCGATGATTCCATAAGCACCATAGGCAATCATATAACTCAAACTATATGTTGGAAATTTTTGCTCGAATTCTTTTTGCAGTCGGGTGTAATCTACTTTTGACTTGTCACCGCCAATAGAGGCAATGTAATCTAGAGTGATTTTCTTAGCTGTCTGCAAATATGTTATCTGTTGGGGAATAACAACAGATAGTTTATCATGCTGGCCCCGGCCACCATAAACTTCAGCATCAGCGTTAAACTTCGACTGGATTTGCTGCAATACACTGATCCAGTTTTCACAATTAAAAGTTGCTACGCCTTTTACAATAGGACCTTCCAGCCAGGCATGCGCATTATGATGTACCAAATCCCCTACAATCAATGCATTGGCAGTTGTAACAAAAGCAACCGTTTGGTTGGTTGAAATACCTCTTTGCTTTAATTCAGTTAGTTCAACCACGCCCCCATTTGCCAGTTTTATTTCATAATTATCTTCAAAAGTAATATCTGCCGCCGGCATTTTAGGATATGTCTCTTCTGTGAACATCTTTGCCATTTCTACAAAATAGTATTTCTTGTATTTGTAAACATATGGCATATTTTCAATTGACAACTTCGACATGACAACTTTAGCACCAATGGACTGGAAAGCGGGTATACCGTTAAATTTGTCGGGATTAGGATGCGTTACCACTAGGTACTTAACAGGATTATTTGTTTTGGTTCTCAAAAAGTCAATTGCTTTATTAGCAGTTTCTACTGTAAACTGGGCATCAAATGCCACGACTTCTTTACCGTCATCATAAAATAATGTTTTTGTATTAAAGCCATTTGCATCACTCTCAAATTCATAAATATTACCAATGCTTTGCGCCTTTGTGGTAACGGTTGTCAAAAGATTTAAAATAAGAACAGTGGAAAATTGAATAAAGTTTTTCATTGTTTTCAAAGTTTGATGATGAATTGACGATGCAAAAATGAAAACAGGTAAGAGTTTAAAACAGGTAAAAAACAATGAATAAGAAGTAAAATTGCAGGATGAAAACCCTTTCTCTATACCAGGAGTTTGATATTTCACTTTACGAAGCCGACACTTGGGAATATGGAACACATAAACATAGCTTTTTTGAGCTGGTGTATATTTTAGATGGCAACGGAACACACATCTTAAATGATAACAAATATCCCTACGCGAAAAACAGTTTGTACTTTCTTACGCCTAATGACACACATGCTTTTGAAATTCAAAGCAGAACAAAGTTTTGCATACTCACTTTCAATAAGGTTTATTTTTCAAGAGAGAAAAATGAAAAGAGTAATCTGATGGATTTTGGAGAGCTTTTTAAAAAAATTGAGTTTATCTTATACAATTCAAATCATTTACAACAAGACATTATAAATAATGTAGACGAGTCGAAATTTGTGGAAATTGTGATAAATAGGCTAGTCGTAGAAATGACAATAAAGGATATATTTTATGAAAGCATGATTCAAAATAGTGTCATTTTACTACTTAGTTTAATTGCTCGAAATGTTCAAGTGAAATTGGAAGGATACTTGAAGCAAACTCATCCAAATTCAGATATTGCAGATATTCTATTGTACATTCAGCGGCATATTTACGATAATGAAAAAATAAGGATTGAAAACCTGGCATCAGAATTTTGCAAATCAAAAAATTACTTTGGTGCCTATTTCAAGTCTGCAACCGGTGAAAGTGTCAAAGATTACATTCTCAATTATAAACTCTCTCTTGCCAAAAACAGGCTTTTATATAGCGGCTTAACAGTTTCTCAAATTGCATACGAACTTGGCTTTACAGATGAAAGTCATTTAAACAAACTATTCAAGGATAGACTTGCCTTAACTGCAAAAGAATACCGGAAACAAAACAAATTGGAATAATTACTTAGTCTTGGTTCATTTCACGCCGGATTTTCTAACGGTGCCGTTGCCCCCACATCATCATGAGTTTGCAAAACAAGGATGATCTTAAGCCTGCACTCCTTTTTCAGACAATTTGTTCATGATTTCATTGCTTAAACTAACCAAAAGGTTACTACTAACCTTTTGTATACTACTTACATTTCACCAGCTAAGGCAATTAGTTTTGTTCTCATAAAAATTATATATATGAAAGCAACTAAAATTACATATTGGATAACAACAGGACTGGTAGCATTTATGATGACATATTCTGCTATTGCTTATTTAACCGACCCGATGATGGACCAGGCATTCCATCACCTGGGCTTTCCCGCCTATTTTCGTGTAGAATTGGCCATAGCTAAACTGATTGGCGTTATTCTTATATTATCTCCTGTGAATGCTCGAATAAAAGAATGGGCATATGTTGGATTTGTCATTGTGTTTGTTTCAGCTTTTATAGCCCACACTGCCTCAGGAGACCCGGCTATAGCACGACTGATGCCAATAATCTTCTTGGCACTCCTTCTAACTTCTTATGTAACTTTCCAGAAATTGCGGTCTAAACAATCAGCGCAATGGATTCAAAAGCAACCGCAGCATACTTTGAATAAAGAATCCTTTGTGTAAATTCATTACTAATCATAAAATACTTCTCAGGATTTATTTCAGGCAATAATAACATTAAAACTTTTTAATTATTGTATGCCCCTTTTATATTCAGGGGCATACAATAATTCTTGTTGGCGATCTTCATTACTTTCATTTTTTACCACCTTCAAGAGCACGTTTCTTCTCTAAGTAGTCGTCCCTTAAAAACTTCTATGATGTAGTGTGGATGTGGATTTGTTGATAAAAAGGTGTGGTTTAATCTGCAAGAAAGTGTGATATTGCCCTTAAAACCTTGCAGATTTTTTATGCTCCGCAAGCCATCGAACAAAACTCAATTAGGCTTTTATAGCACCTTTGAAGAGCAGTTAAGCCATCAGCATCCGCTTTACATTTTAGCAAACAAGATTGATTGGCACCTCTTTGAAGATGCTTTCAAAAAGCATTACTCCCAGGAAGGCCGTCCTGCCAAGCCTATTCGGCTGATGGTGGCTCTACTGATGTTAAAACATATCCACAACCTCTCGGATGAAAGCGTGGTGGAACAGTGGATGGAGAATGTGTACTACCAGTACTTCAGCGGAGAAACCTCCTATGCCTGCGGTTTACCCTGTGAAGCCTCTGAACTGGTGCACTTCCGTAACCGCATTGGCGAGGAAGGCATAGAGCTGATCCTAAGGGAAAGCATTAGAGTGAACGGAGGTGATGCCGATGACGGGCATGTCAGCGTGGACACCACCGTGCAGGAAAAGAACATCACCTTCCCCACAGATGACAAGCTGCACAAAAAGATCATCAGGAAGTGCCATCAAATAGCGGAACGGAAAGGCTTGCCCATGCGCCAGAGCTACTGCCGTACCCTAAAGAAGCTAAGTGTGGATCAGCGCTTTCGTAATCATCCCAAAAACAAGGCAAAGGCAAGGAAAGCTGACCGCAAGGTAAAGACCATTGCAGGCCGTCTGGTGCGGGAACAGGAGCGTAATCTGCCTGCTGAAAGCAAGTATCACAGTGATCTTGTATTATTCAAAAAAGTGCTGGCTCAAAAAAGAAGCCATTCGGGAAAGATCTACTCTTTGCATGAACCCGATGTGCAGTGTATTTCCAAGGGTAAAGAACATAAGAAGTATGAATTTGGCAACAAGGTATCCCTTGTCTACACCCAAAACACAGGGGTGATTGTAGGAGCACTGGGATTGAGAAATGAATATGACGGCCACACCCTGCAACAAGCATTGGAGCAGACCCGTCGTTTGACAGGCTGTGCTCCCAAAACCGCTACGGTGGACCGGGGCTACAGGGGAAAAAGCAGGGTTGGAGAAACCCTGATTCAAATACCGAAGCCCTTCAATCAGAACAAGACCACGAAATACCAGCAAACCAAACTGAAGAAAAGCTTTCGCAGAAGAGCCGCCATTGAGCCCGCCATCAGCCACCTGAAAGCAGACCACCGGCTGGGCTGTAACTTTTATCGTGGCATCTTTGGAGACAACATCAATGTGATGCTTAGTGCCGCTGGCTTCAACTTCAAAAGGATGATGAACAAATGGAAGTCATCTTTTTTAGCCCTCTTGCAGAACTTCATTTTTGCCATCCATCTGATGCTGCTGCATTTTATCTGCAACAACAAAAGAACAAAAATGAGTTTTTAAGGGACAACTAATGAACTATGCACAGGGTATGGCTGAATCAAACTTTTTTAAAAGTGAACTGAAAGCAACATAAAGAAAAAATCCCCTCTGGATAAGAGGAGATTAATAATGTAAGGCGTATTGTATGGTTCAAGCTTGTTTCATAGGGATATTGAACGCCTTAGTTTTTCATGGATCAGATAATACACAAGGTACTCAGGATTAAAACGGGTCTTTTAAAGGATATAAATGCAGTTAGTTTTGGTTTTCTATAGGATCACTGGATTTATTTGGTTTTCTAGTTATTGGATCGTTTGATAACACAAAGCTATAACTCCAAAACGCCATATTAAATTGGATTCGTTAGAATGGCAAAGACATTAGGTTAAAACAGCAATTTTGGGGTTTAAATTTTCAGCTTATTCCTTCATTATCAATAACTTAGTACTTCTACTAAGTATCAATACGAAAGCGTAAGAGGATTTTCACTTTCGCTGATCATAATATGCTGCTGCTAGAAAACTTCCGTTTCCAGCTTTCCATCCTCAACTTCCTCCATTTCCTCGAAATCCTCGAAATCCTCAGAATCCTCAAAACCTCTAAATCTAAATTTTCTAAAAACTAATAGGTGTCTTCTTCAACACAAATGGACCCATTTGCTCCATATTGCACTATTTTGCATCTATTGAAAAAATAATCTGGGACACAAAGCAATCTGAAGAAAACCATAACCTTAAAAACAACTAAATCATTTCACACTTGATTGCGCATTTTCTTTTAACGAACCATTAATTATTAAGCAAATTTTTATCAGAATATTTAGTAGATTTGTATATATGGCAGGTACAATTATCAACAATACGCTTACACCTAATATCAGGTATATAATACTTGATACACGGGATTGTTTTACCTGTTCATTCACGGAATTTTTTCCTTTCTGTCAGGAACTTTACTACTTCTCTAACTACAAAGACTTCAACAAATTACACTTGTCCTAAGGGCTACGTTATTTAGGTTATTTTGCTACTTATATATTTCTTTACCGATCAGTTGGCTGATGGGTATTTCTATATATTAAATACTGATAGCTACTATATTTATCAAACTACAATATATACCGGTAATAATTAACTACTGTTCATTATAACAGCAAACAAGTCTTGTTGGTTTAGATGAATGTATAATTGTCTATCCAATCATTAGCTTTTCTTTTTTTACAGTAATTGATCGTGGCATTTAACCCTCTCAACAGAGTAACCCAGGTAATTACTTGGTATTCAATATTTATTAATTGCTTAAAAAATATTCTTATGTATAAAGAAAGTATTGAGTTAGCCGTTCTATTAAATAAGATCGGGTCTGACAATAATCTTTCATTTTCCAAGCAAGATGTCATGAAGAATCTCGCACTTGGACTGGATGAAGAACAAAGAAAGATGCTGATATTACAACAAGCTTGTGAAGGTAAAAATGATTGGCTTATAATTAATCTTGATCATGTGCACACTTGCCTGGTAAAGAAAACATACAAAAAGATTAATGCAAATGATCTGGAAAAAAGAATACTAGATGAGTATCTGGAAAATATCACATTGCATCTTGCGCTTTCACAAAATAAACAGCCAGTTGAAATAAACTTCTATAGTCCATCTGATCACAACATATTCGATGTTCCGGTACTTGAAAGAAAAGCAAAAGATTGGGAAATTGTTATTTCCAAGTCTTTAATGAGTCAAATAAAATACCGGGGTATTTCTTTTAACTATAAAAGTCAATATTGGCAAGGGTTCTAAAAAATCAGTTTTATGCGAATTGCAACCTGAGACTTCTTATTGAACCTGGTTAACAAGATATAAGTTTCAGGTTGCTTTATACTACATCTTAATTGAATTGCTATGATACGAAACCAAAAAGATATTTCGATCAACAATTTTGTTTTATCTATTTTAATATTCCTCAACGTAGTAATTCTTAAAACCGCCAATACTATGGATGAAAAATGGTATTGGGCACTATTGATATCAATACCATTACTGTTTATTGCTTTCCGAAGTGGACGATAAAGAGTACGCTAATCAAAAATTTTGATATGTCGCTGATTTATTTAATCATATTGATACTTGGTCTCCCAACTTTGTATGGAATCGTTGTGATAATTAAGGAAAAACTTATCAAAAACAAAAAGCTCAGACTTACTAGAGTTTATAACAGGCTTATATTAGAGAACAAGCTTTCAGTTGAACATTTAGATATTTTAGAAAATAAGGTAATTGCATTGGACAGGGTAAATAAAAAGCTGCTGTTTATTGATCATACAGAGCAAAACAAACAGGAGCTCTGCATACCATTATTGCAAATTGCATCATGCAGAATAATTAAAGAAAAGGATGCCAATGGGATATACATCAAAAGACTTTCTTTAGAACTAAAGAATAAGAAAAACAAAAAAATTTATAAATTTTGCTTTTATGATGCATCCAAAGATCCAATATCCGATCTACCGACATTGTCCAGACAAGCCCTACACTGGAAACATCGGGTAAATATTCATAGCAATCCTGGAAACGTTAGTCTTGAGCAAGAATATGTATTTTAAGGAAGGGAAGTGATTTCCTTATTGCGCCTGCCCTGCAGGATCTTATAGAAGGAACGTGTGCGTATCTCCTCCAGACTTAAACCTGTAGCCATCACCTCCTCTTCAGTCACTGCGCCACAATTCAATGCTTTTAAGAAGAAATTGAACAGTCCCTGTCCTGTGGCCGCATCATCAAATATATCGCCGGTAAGTGTAGATACAGCAGCCCTTTCCATAAATGTCTTCAACCGGAATACGGCATCATCATAACTGCTTAAAAAGAAATTATAAGTGGCTGCATAACGCATAGGCAATTGTGCAGGATTCAGATCCCACCCCTGGTACAAACCATTTACAAGCGAATGCATTGTATGCATAAATCCAACCTGCCAGGCATGATGTACTGATTCCCTGTTCTCTTTTAATTGTTCAAAGGTCAAGTGATCACCTCTGTGTGGCCCGACAGGAATCACATTGGTAGCCCCATCAGAAATAAAAATGCCCGTCCCTCCCAAGGCTACTTTGGTCATATGGTGCGCAAAATCACAGACAGGGTGTGCCATTGTCTGGTATTTGGCTGTAATGCCGGCAGATGCTGTATAATCATAAGTTCCGAAATGCGCTGCAATACAACGCCCTTCACTTGCCCGGATAATGCGCATCAATGGATTACGGCCTTCATCATCCATTATGATCTGAGTAGCCTCTACCATGGTCTCCATTTTCAGAGTACCAGGCTTCAGGTTGTTTTCCTTTTCCAAAATTTCAAATAATCGCACCATCATGGTCATCTGCTCTGGAATGGTAACCTTAGGAAGCATAACTACAAAATTGTCCGGTAAAACACCATTGGTCTCTTCTAGTAAAGCGGTTAAAAATAAATCAAGCGTACGCACGCCACGGTATTTCAAATCTTCCGTAAATGGCTTGATGCGGATGCCAATAAATGGGGAAATAGTTTTGTTCTTCATCCCTTCAGCTAATTCTTTTGCTGCATGGATTGCCGTAGCATCTTCTTCATCATCAGGCCTGTTACCAAAACCATCTTCAAAATCAATACGAAAATCTTCAACTGCCTCTGTCTTTAGTTTATTGATGATCTTATTATAAACAGAATATGACAGCCAAACAGGCTCCTTTTTCCTATCCGCCTCATTCATATAATCCAATCTGTCTGTCAACTCCCTTATGTCTTTTTCCAGGTAAGGTAAATGTTCATGGCCTTGCAACTGAAGCACTTTGGCGAGTATTACAAAATTGGGTGCATAGGTTTGTAAACTTTGTAAAGCAATACTCCCCATTTTTGTGCACGTGTCCCTTTTAAATAGATTGGCACCTCCATACACCGTATGCACCGGCTGACGGTCAGGCTTATCTCCTGGATAGGTATGTTGAAATCTTAAATTGGCTGTTTTCAACTCATCGAATAATTGCTCTTTTAAATTTTCTGGTATACTCAATTTCATTGCAGGGTGTTTAAGCATTTTGAGGGAAAATGATTATTATGAGCCGCGGTAAGTACTATACCCGAATGGGCTTAAGAGCAATGGAACATGATAATGTTCCTGTGTTTTGATTTCAAATATGATTTCAATAAATGGATAAAACGTAGAAGTTTGTGATAGATCAAAGTATTCTTTTACCATGAATTTCATTTTGTAGATCCCCAATGCTACAATTTCATCCTTCCTGAACAAATCAGAGATCCTACCATCCCTGTTGGTAATTCCCTTTGCAATTTCAACCCATCCGTTTTTCTTCTGGTGATATAAAATAATGGTAACTCCTTGCGCAGGTTTACCAATTATTGTATCCAGTATATGTGTAGTGATCAGGCTCA
>CBKWHA010000087.1:0-19745 GCA_966674115.1 uncultured Chitinophagaceae bacterium | reverse complement strand
AGAATTGGAGAGAATAAATGAGCAGAGAACTAACACATTTGTCAACCTGGCCCATGAAATAAAAACTCCCATTACATTGATCAATAACTATTTAAATGAATACATTAGAGCTAAAGGAAATTCTGATGAACTAACAGTAGTGAAAAGAAGCTTTGATAAGCTATCCAACGATATCGTCAATTTATTTGATCTCGAGCGTTTCAACAAAGGCTTTGCGATATACAATCATCACCAAGTGGTAAATTTCAGTGAAGTTGTTAATGATTGTTTATTATTGTTCAAGCAATACGCCAGTTACAAAAAAATAGAATTAAATACAACAATTGAGGAGAATATTTATATCAAAGCAGATCCAGACTCTATTTACCGTATCGTCAATAACCTGGTTGAAAATGCTATAAAATATTCCAGAGAGGGCAGTAAAATCGAAGTTATCGTTCAAAGTATTGAAGATAAATTCGTTACTACCGTTAAAGACAATGGTATTGGTATTGCCCCAGAGCTGCACAAAAAAATATTCGAACCATATTATCAGATAGCAAATCCAAAAGTGAGTACACAGGGTATGGGATTGGGATTGCCTATTGTGAAAAAAGTCATACAAGATTTAAACGGTGATATTCTGCTTGACAGCAACCCGAAAAAGGAACCAGGAACAAGAATCAGTGTAACACTGAATAAGCATATTATATCAGAAAATGAGGTTGTGTCAAATGGAAAGAATAATAGTGGCAGATTAGTTAATGTGGAAGATTTCAAGATAAAAGAATGTATTTATGATGCCAAAAAGCCAACCATTCTGATTGTAGAAGATAATATTTCAATGGTCAATTATCTTCTTATGAAATTAGAAGGGAGCTATAATGTTGTTACGGCTTTGAACGGAAATGAAGCCTTACAAAAGATCAAGAATTTACCTAAACTTCCTAATCTAATTGTTTTAGATATTATGATGGATAAAGTAGATGGATATTCTTTTGCTCAGATCATTTCTTCAGATTCGGATTATTGTCATATTCCTTTTATATTTTTCTCTGCTAAATCGGCTAAAACTGACAAGTTGAAGGGACTGAAATTAGGTGCTATTGATTTTATTCAAAAGCCCTTTTCTATCCAGGAATTAACCCAAAAGATTGAATCTATTATAACATTTACTGAAAAGCAAAAGAAGGCAGCATTATATTCAGCGCTGAATGCCCTAAACAGGCCTGAAGGCTTACATGTACAACCTAATGCGGCTAATTTCGAGAGAAACTGCCACATATATAATCTCACATCCAGGGAAAAAGAAATAGCAAAGCTCATTTGTAAAGGAAATAGATACAAGGAGATAGGTGAAGAGTTATTTATTTCAGAGAGAACAGTTACAAAGCATGTACAAAATATTTTTGAAAAGGTGCAAGTGTCGAATAAGATAGAATTGATGAATAAACTAGATGCATAAGAATATCCACATTAGAGGCCATGATTTCAGCTATTTTATATTATAGCAACTGTATCCTAGAATATGTGTTTAATATTCATTTCATTTAAATAAAGCTCCGGCAATTTAGTTGCACTAAATGTTCTAATATTTGTTATTCTCTTACGCTTATTTCTTTAGGAAGCTTCCACATAGAAACTGTTAATTTGAAATAGAGACATTGAGTATTTCGCGTCTCTGCGTCTACCCAGGTAAATTCCTTGTTTATAAGGAACAACCATTTGTTCTCAGGCTCTAAAGCAATCTATTGTTGAATATTTCTGCTCAAAAAAAGTGTCTTTAGAAATAAGATTTCTAATTTCCATTTTCATACTTCTTTTTAATTAAATAATTTACGCTCGCCTTTCTTCTAAGTTAGAAATAAAAAGTAAAAACAACTTACATGGTTGCACGAGTAGATGTTTCTTCAAAAAAAGATATTATAAGGTATTGAAGTAAGGCATTGAAAACAGTTCGCCAAAATCCATAAAAAATTAATATATTCAAGGTGCCAACCTTGCAAACAACTCCAAGTCTTCTTTAAAAAATGCCCTTTCCGGCTATTAATTAAAGAAGACTTAAGATGGCTCACCAAATACCCTAACCATGGCAAAGCTAAAAATCGGCATTATTGATTTGGTCAGCAAAGGACCTAGCACCACTTTATGGGCTAAGATCATGCACGCCAACCTGGCCAGTATCATGCCCCAGGTGGTGGCGACCTGGTGCGAACAGCAGGGGCATGAAGTTAAGATGATTTGTTATACGGGCACAGAAGACCTGCACAAGGAATTACCCAAAGACGTGAACCTGGTGTTTATTTCTTCTTTCACCCAAGCTGCCCTGTTGGCTTATGCACTGAGCAACTATTTCCGCAGCCAGGGAGCCGTTACTGTTTTAGGTGGGCCCCATGCCCGCTGTTATCCCGATGATGCGGTCAAATACTTTGATTATGTGCTGGGCTTTACCCATCAAGCCACCATCCAAGAAGTGCTCAACAATTGTGTAGCCCAAAAGCCAATCGGCAAGCAGCTTGCTGCTAAGGGACAACCTGCCCAATTGCCTGGTGTAAAGGAAAGGTGGAAGTTTATGGAGCCTACATTGGCTAAGGCACCGTTTTTAAAGATTGTGCCCATGCTGGGCAGCGTAGGCTGTCCCTATACCTGTTCTTTCTGCATTGATTCGGTTGTGCCCTATCAGCCTTTGGCCTCTGAAGTGATCAGGGAAGACCTCCGCTTCCTGCGAACCCAGTTTAAAAAACCCATGGTGGTGTGGCACGATCCCAACTTTGGGGTGCGCTTTCATGATAATATGGAAGCGATTTCGTCTGCAGCCCCGCCTAAAAGTATCCGTTTTATTGCCGAAAGCAGCCTTTCTATTCTTACGGAAGACCACCTGAAGGTGCTGGCGCACAATGGTTTCGAAGCCCTGCTGCCAGGCATAGAATCATGGTTTGAATTGGGCAATAAATCCCGCACATCGCATATGGAAGGGATGGAAAAAGTAAACCGCATTTCGGAACACGTGAACATGATGTTTAGGTATGTGCCGTACGTGCAAACCAATTTTGTACTGGGTCTGGACAGTGACGTGGGGGCTGCACCCTTTGAACTGACCAAACGCTTTGTGGATCTAACGCCTGGCGCTTTTCCTGGGTACTCCTTATTAACAGCCTTTGGAGAGGCCGCTCCCCTGAACCTGGAATACCAAAGGGCCGGGCGGGTGCTGCCGTTTCCTTTTCATTTTTTGAACAACCACCTGGCGATGAACTTAAAGCCCAAGCATTATGAGTGGGTGGATTTTTATGACAAGGTCATTGACCTGACGGCTTATACGTTCTCCAAAAAGGCCATATATCGGCGCTTTGTGGCCAGCGCTGGTTTTACCGCCAAGTGGATGAATGTCATGCGGGCTGTTTCTTCAGAAGGTTATGGGAGGCTTCGTTTTTACCACCAGGTACGGAAAAATCTTATCAAGGACACTGCTTTTAGAAAGTATTTTGAAGGCGAGACTACCCAGTTACCTGTATTTTACCGCAATATTATTCAAAGGGACTTAGGGGTCTGGTGGCAGTGGTTACCCCCGGGTGCGCTGGAACATAATCCTAATGCCTATTTGCAGAAAACGGAGCAAAAGTTAACAGCCTGAAGCTACAAAACCTGCTTTTTTCCAATAGTAGGGATATTGTTGGTAGGCAAGGGGTATTGAATTGGTAGCATCATATTTGTAGCAGCATCCTAAAGAGCCGTATGAATCTTTCAGTCTGTATCTTGTATAAAGGAGCCCTGGCCCATTTTACAATTGTTAAGGTAAGAGAAGGCATATTTTCTGCCCATTTATCTAAATACCGGGGCCACATCGTCAATGAGCCGCCCCATACTTTTACCCTACAGAAGAGAGGTCGACATTGGTGTAATGATAGCACTAGTCAGGACCTGTTGAATGATGTAGGTTTGGCTATAGAACATACTTAAAATATGAAAGTAAAAAATGGCATCCTCAATAGTTCTATAGCTCATCAATGATAACAATTGTGTAAGTATTTATATATTCTTAATTGCGGAATATAAAGCTTAACTTCAGTTTTTGTAATAAAGCCACTGTAAGTCTTTTAACTTTTTTTATTCTCCCTGTTCTAATATTTACACCCGCTTTATTGTTAGCATTATGTCTAATTGTGCTTTTTCTGTTTTAGTCGTGCACAGTTGAAACGATTTATATCATCATATTTTTAACCAACTATAATAAAATGCGACACTATCAAAAATATCTTGTTAAAGCGGAAGATGAGTTTGATTCACTGAATTATCCTCAAATAGTTCAAGACCTTAATCAAATCAATGAAAAATCAGTAAATATTCCGCAAACATTGAAGGCTGAAATCCTAATTGCATTTACAAAGAACCACTCCCTTAAAAATGAATGGATCAGTGCCAATCCAAAGTTTGCTCAGTTAATAACAACCGGTGAATTGCCAATAGGGAATATTGTTTCTTTATTTGAAGCAAGCTCCAGAAACTCTTTTTTTCAGAAGCAGCTTGAACGGTATTTACAACAAAGAGTTAACCACATGATAACGACATCACATCATTGGCCTGCGGATGATTAGATTATTACTTTTTTTTGAACAATCTATTTGGGTTTTGGAAAATAATTCAGGAACTCCCTTTCAAATAAGAAAAGGCATAGACATTGATAACAATTCAAAAACTTTTTACCAGCTCCTATTACACCAGAAGTCTTGAAAAAGTATGGGTTTGCTTTTCATGATTACTTTAAATTGTGGCAAAAGAATAAAATAATTTCCGGCACCGGCCCTGACATGGAATTAGACAGGGATTTTTGGGTATAAAAATTTTCTCAACAGCACATAGGAGTATAATTAAAGCACATAGGAGTATAATTAAAAAGTTTGCATCAATTACAAAACTTATATTTTCTATTGAAAGGAAAAGAACTTGAAGTAGCTAATTGGGTTGCATTAGCCTCTTAAATAGTAAATAACATACCAATTGTTGTTTATACTACAGCAATGCCAACTAATATGCAAAAGAGTTTATACCAAATACATACTTAATAAAGAGGAATTCATCTCAAAATCATTAGGCATATACTTTTTGTTTTTTCTTTCATTAGATATTGATTGTATACTAGCTGTTCTAGTAATTACTTATTTAAAAACTGAAAATCACACTAGATATGAAAAGTCTTTTGTAAGCTGTGACCTCTCTGTAATCTAAAATGTACAAACAACAGCACAAGCACAATAGGGAAAATGCAAGCTGTAACAATAAGACTCCACCACAGATGAAATGAATTATTTATAAAATAAGATAAGATCCCTTCTATACATATACAAAGCAAGGCGACTGCAATAAATGAGTAAGCAATCAAATTAATACCTTTATGCCTTGATATTTGGATAGCAGCAATTAAGGTAGCAATAACTACATTACTGGCAAAGAGTAAGGGTATCCCTAGCCTGATAGCCCAATCAAAGCTTCCTATTAGTGCATCAAACATCAATATGCAAATACATGATGCTATAAAGCCCCCCGCGATATCAATAATTGTTCTTTGATTCCAGAATGCAAATAAAGAAACATAAGAAAAGATGGTAAGACAAATTGCTGCCAGGTATTCTGACCAGGTGATGCGCCTATTCATGGCAAAATCAATAATGAGCATTGCGATGACACCGGAGAGAAGAATTATGGAAACTATTTCCCAGGTAAATCTTTTCTGAGGTTGGTCCATCTTCCTGCGGCTATATGGGGAAATTGGCTGAATGGTAGATGTTGCCGGCCGTATATTATGCGCTTGATGCTCACCTGCAACTGATGCTCCACACAATGGACAACTCTGCATGTTATTTTCCAGTTCCACACCACAGTTTTCGCAATAGATCTTGATACTCATGTCTAATACTGGCTTAATTGAACAGGAATGCCCTGTGAAGTTAGAAATTTGAAAAATCTTCTTTCCAGCTCTTTTGATGTTGTAATATTCCCGAAACACAACACTAATTTATTATCAAAACCTACAGCTCCGCAGTTGACTTTCAAGATATGGTTTGGCGGAGGTGGAATAAACATAAACTTATTGATCAGGTAATTTATTTCCGGACCAAAATCGATTTTACCTAAATTGGTTACTACACCACTGTATTGCCTGGTGCCTAATGCATAAAGCTTTGAAAGAACAAATGATTTGATAAAAAGTGGAATCCCTCTTATGAATGGATTTTTTTCGCCTCCTACATTACGTGCGATCATTTTACTGATCAGCTTTTTATCAGTTTCTAATTGCATTTGGTGGTAAACTACCTTTACGATCTCTTCAAATGAGTAATGCCCAAGCCTGAGATCTATACCTGGCATAACATATAATGAGAAGTTTCTCATAGTCTTGGAAGGATACATTTTACGTAAATTCACCGGCACTTCTATTCTAATAATTTTATTGCTTCTGCGTTTTGTAAATGGTGTCATTTGATTAAATATATCCTGAAGCGAGTACAGGTAAACTGCTGTAAGATATTCCGTAAGGCTGACTTCATATTCTTTTGATTTTTTAATAATCGCATCAAGAGGTATGTTGGCAGTTAATACATCGAAGTGAGGCGGTTTATAAACATGAAATGGCAGGTGGAAGGCCTTAGGTGTTTTTATTAGCGGTGAATCTAGCTTTTTGAAATACCTGCTAAATGCATCCTCATATTCTTCCATTGAAGGTTTTTCTTCGGGATTATAAAAAGGTACATCAGAAAATAGTGACACGTTGCATTGTTTAATGTAAACTAAGAGCAGGCTCTTCAGAAATTCAAATGCTCCTGTAGCATCAGTTAATATATGTGAAAACTCAACACTGATCCTATTTTCTTTCACAAGTACTCTGAACATAAGTTCAGTTTTGTCAAATGACCTGCATGGTATACCTTGCTCCACTTCAACCGCTACAGGTAAATCATGATGTTCAAGATAGTACCAGAAAAAACCTGCTTTAAGCTTAACCTTGTAATAAGGAAATCTGTATTCAATGGCATGAACCGCCTCCAGGAATTGTTTTGCCTTTATTCTTTCTTTTAATTCAACAGTAATTCTGAAAACAGAAGTCAGCTCCATATCCTGCACAGCAGGGTATATTTTGGCAGCGTTATCAAGACGGAGCCAAAGCTCATCTTTATGCTTTGTTTCCAGATATTTCCTGTTCATTGCCTTACTATATGATGGTTAATCTTCTTGCTCAATGCTTGCTTTGTAAAATAAACTATAAAAAATGAAGTTTGTTTCGTATTGATTTATAATGGCTAACTTCAATACAAGTTAAAATATAATGCCAGAGTTCTGTTTTTATCCTTCATACCTTTATTTAGAATGGCAACTTTCATTATCACAACTTTAAACTTTTCATTTTGGCTAGCACCCAAAGCAGGTTATTGCATATCCTCTTAAGATTAATTAATAAAAAGAACTTTCTTAAGGCGCAATTCGCTCTAGGCAAATTTGATTTTTACAATTGTATAGAACCACCATTAGAAATTTCAGCAACCTGTCAAATTGATAAATATCAATTAAGCGATCATAATGTCTTTACTATTAAACCCAGGGATAAATGCAGTGATATACATGTATTGTATTTACATGGAGGTGCGTATGTCAAGAGTTTTGCCAAACAGCATTGGAAGTTTTTCGGATTACTGACTGAAAATTTAAAATGCACCATAACAGCACCCGATTACCCATTAGCACCCCAGTTTACCTACCGGGAGTCGTTTGCCATGTTAGATCCTCTTTATAAGAATCTGGTCTCATCGCTAAGTCCTGATAACTTTATTCTTATGGGAGATTCTGCAGGCGGAGGCTTTGCACTGGCTCTGGCTCAAAAGATGAGAGATGAACATGTAAATCAGCCGAAACAAATTATTTTACTTTCACCGTGGCTTGATATAACACTATCAAACCCTGATATAAAAGATATTGATTCTAAAGATCCTTTTCTAGGCATAGATGGTTTGTTGCGTGCAGGCAAAGCTTATGCAGGAAATACAAAACCAGACCATTATTTACTGAGCCCGATAAATGGGTCATTAGATAACCTCGGTAAAATATCGCTTTTTGTTGGTTCTAATGAGATTCTTGTAGCAGATGCAAGAAAATTAAAAGCATTGGCTGAGTCAAAAGAAATTGCTCTTAACTATTTTGAATATGAAGATATGGTTCATGTGTGGATGCTTTTGAATCTTCCGGAATCAAAAGTTGCGAAACAGCAGATTATTGACCTCATCAAACATGCTTAATTGGTATGCTACAATATGATAGGATACTGATACGCTATTGAAATTTATAAAACTGTGAGTGACTATTTAACTTTTAGGGTAGAATAATAAATCGGCTCGTATTAGATTAATAGCGTACCTTACATGTATTCTCTCAAGGCTTCTGATAACTATTCCAATTCTAGTCCTCACCGATTTTAATTTTTGCAGCAGCTTTCTCTGAATGTCGCAATCAAAAAGTAACCTCTAATGTGATGTATCATTCAAAAATGTACATCTGTTTTCAAATCTGTACTCTAATTTAAAAGAATTAGAGGTCTGAACGATTTAATGCTCATAAAAAGAAATGATATGAAGAATACAATTTGTGTAGTTTGTTTTTTAACGTTAATGTTGAATGGATTTATAGCTTCTGCTCAGGTGTATAAATCGGTAGAAGACACAGTTAAACTAAATAAAGAATTTACAGAAGTGAGCAATGACATTGCAAGTCTTACCGCTAAGCTGACAATAGCACAAAACAACCTGCCCGGCTACAAAGACAAAGCCAATACAGCAGAATCAAATGCCGAGGATGCAGCCGTTACCAGCAGTGTTCAGGCTGATAAAGCAACAAAGGGTGGCGTAAAGGAAGCAAGAAAAGCAAAACGAAATTCCAAAAAAGCCTTTCGTGAAGCAAAAGATGCCAGGTCAGCAAACAATGAAGTAAGCAACCAGGAAGACAAAATTGCCTCTCTTACCGGGGAGTTAGCCAAAAAGCAGGTTCGGCTTGAGCAATTAACTGCTATGCGTACTTTTATCAATGCTCAGTTGCCACAACAGTAAGCAATGAAAAGCATTGATCAATTTGAAAAAAAGCAACTTACAATTATCAATTTTAAAACAATTGATAATTGTAAGTTATTTTATCTTGTTAACCTCTATTCAATATAAATTCTATGTCTATACTTAACCGCGCAGTAGTACTGAATACTATGATCAAGCACGAGACTCTCATTATTGATGATATAGGTAAAGCAGAGAATCTGGGTTTTGTGTCCAATAAAGAACACCTGCAGTTTTTATTAGATGAACTAACAGAAAGCGGATACTTGAATATACTGTCTGGTGTAACACCTTGTACTTATACTATAACTGATAAAGGAATTGCAGAAGGTAAAAGATTGAAAGAAGAGGTGTAATATGCTTTTTATGTGCTGAGCATATACGATCTGCAATGTTAAGTATAAGATGATCGGTAAAAACTATAAATAATTTATGTTACATACAAATCAATTTAATTTAGACAAGAAAACTATAGAACAACTTGGTTTACGACGATGCTATAAAAGCATCAATGCTCAAATTGCACCACATGCACGAGTATACGAGTATCCTAATTTAGATAATGTTTATATAATGGAGAGCGATCTTTATGGAAATACAATGCCTAAAGGTACTTTTTTCCTGGCTTTTGAAGGTAGAGCAGGATTGATAGGAAAACATATCACGATTGCTACTTTAAGAAATAGCAGTATAGAGGATCTCAGGAAGATAGTGGAAGATAATCAATTAGGGTAAAATTTTTGCCATTGGTCTATGACTTGCCCCTAAGCGCAACTCATCACTGAGAAAGAACATGTGATGCTACGGGCAAGAGTGATTATCATGAAGGAAACCATGATCACGCAATGTAAATACTTAATTAATAGAGGGCACAAAACATTTTAAATGGCAATACCAGTTAAATAAATTTATTAAAAGTAAAATTCATTAAAGCTGGATGAAACGTCCTTAAGTTTCAGCCATGAACTTTTAGAACCAACCTCTTTATTAGCAGTTATAAATTTTATTTGTTTACAAGTTTTATCGAACATTCCCTGCAAATCGATATTGCTTGAAATTAATTTCTCATCACAACTGGTCTTAACATTATTTAAAAGTATCTCAAGTGCTGCCCTTTCAGTTTCCGCGTTTATTGTTAGAGGGCTTTTAAACTTCATCTGGAGATCATTAAGATAGTTTTTTAACGCTTTAATGGATAATGGCCCCTTGGTAGATTTAGTACAAACATAAATCATCATTATCATAAGACCTGTAACAACTGTTACTAATAAAATCTCCGGCAGAGAGAACATTAACACTCCTTTGCGCCATTCTTTGTAACGGGCAATTTCTTTTTGTATTGATAAATTCATAATTAAAGTTTTAAGTGATTAATGATTTTTAAGAAGCTGTTAGGCTATTCTGGTAAGTTACTTAAAAATCATTGATATACAATCATATATACCAAGAATAGGCAAAAGAATATTGCCTTTCAAGTGTGCATTTCATTTTATATCTAAGTACCTCTTCATCATTTCTATTCACATGCTCACTTGTTGCATTTCTTTGCAGCTATCATTTACAGTCTTCACAAAAGAAACATAAGCGAATTAGTAAATTAAAAAGAACTTTGGATAAAGCTTGCATGCATGGAAACGAAGAGTGAGTCTAAAGCTCATCCGTTTTATATTAAAGCAACAGTCATCTTATTGGGATTAGTGTTGCTAATTTATATTTTGAATGCTTTAGCTGATATAATTATACCATTAGCCATTGCAGCATTGGTTGCCATTTTGCTTAATCCTTTAAATAATCGTCTGCAAGACAAGCTGCCAAGAGTAATAGCCATTATTGTATCCATGCTGGTGGCTGTAATTGTAATCGGCGGTATCCTTTATTTTCTTTCTACACAGATATATTTATTTACTAAGAGTATTCCGTTGTTCAAGCAAAAGTTTACTATTTTACTTACCGATTTACAGCAATGGATACTACTCCATTTTGGATTATCTATTGAAAGCCAGGTGCAAGTGCTTAAAAGTGCAATAAACAATAGTCAGCACCTGCTAACAAACACGCTTGGGACTATAGCAGGTACTTTTGGCATTATTGTACTGATTCCGATTTATGTGTTCCTGCTTTTATTTTACAAACCATTAATTCTTAATTTTTTGTTCCAGGTGTTCCTGGAACAAAATTCCCTTAGAGTGGCAGAGGTATTGAACCAAACCAAAACTGCTATTCAAAGCTATATGATTGGCTTGTTGATGGAGACAGCTATCATATCTGTGCTCTACAGCATAGCATTAGTAGTTATTGGAGTACCTTTTGCAATAGTTATTGGGGTAATTGGAGGAATATTAAATTTACTGCCTTACATAGGCGGATTGATTGCTATGCTTTTATCTGTAGCAGCAGCTACTTTACATACAACAGGCTTTTCTACTCAACTACTTATCATTGTTGTTTATTTGTTCATTCAATTTATTGATAACAACATATTGGTACCCAGGATCGTTTCATCCAAAGTTCAGATAAATGCACTCATTTCTTTGATTACCATACTCCTTGGCGGTGCGTTATGGGGTTTATTCGGCATGTTTCTTTCCATACCTTTTATTGCAGTGCTAAAAATAATCTTTGATAGGATAGATGAAATGAAGCCATGGGGCAAGTTACTGGGAGATGAAGTACCTGTAAAACATGCAGGTGTAATTTGGCAGAAACGCTGGAGCCGTATTATTAGAAAATTAAAAAAAGGAAAGGCCGATGAGTTATTATGAACGCAAATATATCCAATTAGTGAATGGCATATGTTTCATAGGTAAATAGGAAGGCAATTGTAGTAATTAATAAATCCAGTAATGCCGATTATAAAGCGTACCTTACAGCTATTACTAAAAGCACCTCGTAATCATTCCTGCATCTCTTTCTGACCTGTTTTAATCTTTGCATCTGCTTTTATTCATTAATAATTATTACCTCTTTATAGCAATAATTACGAAAAGAACTTTATTGTTATACCAAAGACAGCTGGCACAATTTCATTGCCTTATAAACCAGGCATTATTAACAAACAAATAAAAACAATTTATGATACCACAATATGAATTAAGAATTGGCAATTGGATCATGAAGAACAATTCAGGCGAATACTATCAAATAAGAAAAGGCATAGACATTGATAACAATTCAAAAAGCTTTTTACCTGTTCCTATTACACCGGAAGTACTGGCGAAATGTGGGTTTGCCTTTCATGATTACTTCAAACTATGGCAGAAGAATAAAACAATCACCGGAACAGGTCCTGACATGGAATTAGACAGGGATTTCTGGGTATTGAATTTTTCTCACCAGCGCATAGGAGTAGAATTAAAAAGTTTGCATCAATTACAAAACTTATATTTTCTATTGAAGGGAAAAGAATTAGAAATATTGAAATGATTTTGCCACAGTGCTGCTAGACTGCTAAGGACAAGAATATAAAAACACGTAACAAAAACGTTACCAGATAAAAAATGTTTATGATCACATATGCAACATATAAGACTATATTAATCGTTGATGACGACCCTGATGACAGGGTTTTAATGAATGAATCATTTTTAAAAATTAAATGGAACGAAAACCTCCTGCTATTTGATTCTGGAATAGTAATGTTTGACTACCTGGCTGAACTTAATGCCATTCATTATCCGTGTTTGATACTATTAGATTACCATATGCCTAAACTCACCGGAGAAGAGATTATTAAAATGCTTAAGCTTGATAGAAGATATAACAACATCCCTATTGTTGTTTATTCTTCCGAAATGTCTGCTTCTATGGAAAGGCATTTATTGTCTTTAGGAGCTGCAGCATGTTATAGAAAAGCAGATGGTTATATGGCTGGCATTCAGCTTGCTAAAACACTAAAGCTATTCTCTGAACAATTAAATAAATAATGACTCAAAAAATATTTAAATGCCAAGTTCAATTGAAATGACAACTATAAGTTATGTGTTGAATGTGCTTCATGCCAGGGGACAGGATAATGAATTCATCTTCAGTAAAAAAGGAACGGCTGATACATCTGATGAAGCAATAATATATTTGATTCAGACTGTGGACGGCTTAATTGGTTATAGCCTGGATGCTTATGGTGCGTATAGCAATCATAAAGATGATAATTATGGTGGATTTATACGTAAAATGGTAATGAAAGAAAGAGCTGAGCAACAATTATTTGTATAGTTATTCCATAATATGTCCTAGTTAACATGGCAGGTAAACTTCTGCTAATATTCTATAGGCGGAATTTTAATTCAATGAAATCTTCAAAATAAATGCTTAACAAAAAGATTACAGCTTGCCAAAGGCAATAGGTTTACTCTTTGTGGCTTTTATTGCATGGAGATAATAGAAGGGGCCATCAGGGACCTTGGCATCTCGAATGAAATTGAAATTTTAAAGGATGGGGATATGGCCATGGAATACTTAAAATCAAAACAGGCAGACCCTTTTTTCAATTTGAGTGATGCTAATATGCCTAGGATAGATGGCATTGAACTTAAAAAGCTAATTGATGGAGACCCGGAGCTCAGAAGAAAAACATACCTTTTGTTTTTTTTAACTACAACGGAAAACAAAACGCTATTAATTGAAGGGCATTCAAAAATAACAGTTCAGGGTTATTTTCAAAAGGGTTATACTTATGAGGATATTGTAGGCACTATGAAATTAATCATAAACTATTGGAGGGCTTGCAGGCGTCCAAACAAGGAGTGAAGGAAGATTTTCCTGCGAAAGCAAATAGAAACACAGTAATTGTTTATAAGTAACTATAACAATATAAACTAAATGAAGTGAGTTTAATTGCAGAACAAGACAAACGTTGGAACCGAGATGGGCAGCTTTAGAAGATGGATTATTGTAGGGAATGGGAAATTGAATTTTTTCTTTACTCGTATTTATCATGTTGGAGGTTGTAGTAACTATGTGGCAGTAATTGATAGAGAGCGTAATCTTCATTCTTTTAGAATGCAGGAAAATGAAAATAGTGAATGGAAAATAGATCAAAAAGAAAAAATGCCTTCTTGGATACTTGATGTGGAAGGAGCGTTGTCAGAAGCTATTAATGAGAGCAAAGAGTAGAAATACGGTAAAAAATATATCAAACCTATCCATTAATGAATCTCTTGAACCCGATATATATTAATGGCTGAGGGTTTACAGAATTGGCAGATGAGATGGATAAGAGGATAGCTTTAGAAACAGCCAGAGTGCTGCATGATTATTATGATGAAATAACACTTTATCCGGAGGGTAAAATTATGGTAAGTAAGTTCGGGAGTATTAAGATTAGCGGATTTCCAAAAGAGTTAACAAAAATAATTAGAAGCGAGTTGAATAAATAATTTATCAGAAGATTTAAAGCAGAAGATTATTGTGGCTTTTGATGAATAGCCTTCGAAAACCAGTAACTAACGATCGTTAAACTAAAACCACACAGATATGTATCTATAGTTTATTTCCAAGGATCAACTAAATAAACTTAAGGTTTTAATACAACCAGATATAGTAAAATCCTAGCTCCTTGTTCAAACCAAAATAAATTTTATATTTTTAAGAACAGGAAAAAGTGCCTCTTTAATTTACGAAGTATGAGCGCATGAAAGTACAGAAAAAGTTGAATACAGTATGGTTGATTGACGATGATGCAGCCACCAATTTTTTACATTCACTGCTCATTGAGGAGTCTGGGATGGCGGAGCACATTAAAGTTATTGAAAGTGCTAGTACAGCGTTGGATTACCTGACAGGGAAGGGACATTCCAATGGAGAAACTCAGTCCTTACCTGATTTGCTTTTTCTTGATATCAACATGCCCCTTATGAACGGATGGGAATTTCTGGATGAGTTTCAAAAATTATCGAAAGCCAAACCGCAGAACATTATTATAATGCTCACAGCCTCTCCCAATCCTGATGATGAGTTTAAGGCAAAAGAATATACCCAAGTAACAGAATTCAGAAAAAAGCCACTTACACCCCAAATGCTGGACGAAATCATGCACCGATACTTTCCCGACAGGTGTACAGAATTACATTCTAGACCTTTGTAAGGATAAACCAGCAGCGCTTTCAATCCACCTTCCCGGAATTGCTTCCATAGCCGTTTACTCATGCGCGGACTGTACCCAACGAGGGCACAAGCTTGCCTTTGAGATAAACATTGGCTACTTTTCAACAGCCTCAGAAAGCGAATCCGGATCCTAAAAAAAGTTTTGCTTTCTTTCCTTGTGCCACAAACGCTCCTCCGATTCTTTAATCGCTTTGCAATAATCTATATATGCCATTCCTTACCCGCTCAAAACATTACACCCAACTCAATTAAAATTGGTATTGATTCTCAAGTAAACCATTAAATACTTACTTATACGTAGATAAATAATCTGTATAACGTACAGCATCAAACTAATAAATGGCCAATTTTGTATGGCAACACTGTAATATGTATAGTTACTTGGCTAATACATCAGCTACTGCAGCGTCCTAAAAAATCAAGAACATCATAGTAGAAAACGTCATTCATTCTTCCAAAAACTATAATAATTAATAATGAACCAGTGGCTTTGGAACAGACAGCATTATCATGGAACTAGTGTGCCGAAATATTATTGAAAGTTGAACAAATACTGGTTCATTAGAAAATGCAGCACTAGAAAAAACCAGATTTATGCCAATTATATTAAACAGATGGGAAAACCTCATCAATAATACGCTACACCCCTTGAATGCCAATCTGGTTTCACTTACAGAAGCTGGCATTCAAAACCTCATTTACGAGTCGGAAGCGGAACAGGAAAGAGTACGGGCTTTGCTAATCGAAGGAGTAATAGATAGGGCCAAAATCAGGGATAAGCAGCAATACGTACAGGTAAACCAAGCCCTGCTGATACGCCTGTTAGATAAGCTATATGCTTATAAGCAAACAGAAGGCTTGAATGATTATATTTTGTCGTTATTTGATACCATTAGCCGGCATTTAGAAACAACATTGGCCTTCATTGAGGATTTTTTCAGCAACTATTTTGACCGGAATGAAAAAGTGCCTGCAGCCTACCTTAAAGTATCTATTGAAGAGCTTTACAGCCAATTGGTTTTATTACAAAAGAATTTGGAATCAAGTACAACCATTGACCCGGCATTAGCATCCATTTTGGTCCACAACTTTAAAAAGTTCTGTTTGCACAAAGCGACCAGTGCAACTTACAATGAGCTGCTTTACCAAAAGGATTTGATGAATGAATTATTAGCTGATGGAACTTTAGCCTCAGAAGCATCCATCAGAGAGGTCTTGTTCTATTTTAATTTTAATGAAGATGAATATATAGCTTATGAGTTTAAAAAGCTGAGGATGCTAACAGATGCTCTATCCACCCGGAGAGAAAAAGTTGCAGCCCTGCGCTTTGAGCAAAAAACACTCAATCAAATGAGGATGAAGTTGAATAGTATTTTTTTCTCCAGCATGCCATCTCTTAAAGAGCAAATGAATCAATGGATTGAAGAAGAAATTAAATTCCTGGAAATGGAACAAGTGCCTGAAGCATCTGCTAAAACAGATTTGGAAACAGAAGATAAAATACATACCTCGCTATCAGTTGCAAAGCTAGCTTTACTGATCAGGCTTATGGTAATCGATAAAATGATCACTAACCGGGTAATTGCCCAGGTATTACGCATTATTGCAAAAACGGTCACTACCTTACAGAAGGAAAATATTGCTTATGGGAGTTTGGAAACCAAATATCATAACCCGGACAGAGGAACTATAACAGCGGTTAAGGATATGTTGTTCCAGTGGATCAATATCATAAACAAGCTATGAGCTTGTTGTTTTAAGTAGATGTACTCCGTCAAAGAGAATCAAAAAGTTTCTTAGTTCCTGGTAATGGTGGTAGGTAAAACCATCATGCATCAAAAGAACGCTCACCGGCCAGTTAATCATATCCTGTAGCTTATTAAAACCATGACGCTTGGCCATCTCTTTAAAGCTTGCAGATAAATTCAGCTGTTCTATTGGCTTCTGAAGTAAAGATTCATCAATCATGACAGCATTATTCCAGGTAATAAAATATGGTTTGCTGCTTTCCGGTCACAATTTACTAGTCCTTTTCTATAACATATCCTTTCAACCTACATTTATTTAGTTAGTGTTAGTATACAAATAGTTTTTATAAGATCTATTCCTTTCATTTTCAATACGGTCAGGAAGGTTGTCCTACCCCACCTACTGTTTTTCTGCTATTTGACAATAGCATATTTGCATTGTAACGATCACTGGCTACCCTGCCATTGAAAACCCTAACCAACAAAACACCGATCATGCTGAATACTATTTCCTGGGCTGATTACATTAAGATAATAACAATACTGCTTTTTGTCTATTACCTGTTTATTGGGATTAAATTCTATGCTTTTGAATTGCGGCAATTACTAAAGGGCAAAGGTAAGTTGTCTGCAACTCTGATTGCCCCTACCAAAACAATACCTCAAAACGAAGAACCTGTCCAAACTGTACAGGAAATCCAGCATGAATTATTTCCATCTCTTCTTAAATCAGAGCCACAGCAAAAGGATAATGAAGATAACTATCAACAGGTGCAGGAATTAACAGTTAGTCTTAAAGAAAACATCGCACAAGCTGCCAGCCAGAATTACATAAAAGATGAATTTATCTTCTCCCTTCAACAGTTGTTAAAACAATATTCTTTTCTGAAAGCCTCTCCCTTTCTCGGCCCTATCAATAACCTGATAGCTTCGGAATGCGAAAAATATGGCTACCTCCAACTCAGTGCTGAAGAGCGTGTGCAATTATGGAATGAGTAAGGTATTGGGATGCCTGCTCCCCTACCTCTCTGCCTGAACCCAGAGAGGTCAAGGGGAGATTAGACAACTGTTTTTTTAATTTCTAAATAGTGTAGTATGAAAATGAAATGGTTCATGTTTAAAAAAGTAAACAGGAAACAATGGCTCCTATTAGGTATGACCCTCACTTTAAGCCTCACCGGACTTAGTGTATGGAGCCAGGATGCGAATGCCGGTATTAATCAGGCGAACACTCAAGTGCGGAGTTACTTTCAATCCGGAACCAACCTGATGTATGCAGTTGGTGCGATCCTCGGACTGATCGGGGCAGTGAAGGTTTACCAGAAGTGGAACAGCGGTGATCCGGATACCGGCAAGATAGCAGCCGCCTGGTTTGGCTCCTGTGTGTTCCTGGTGGTAGTAGCCACCGTGATCCGCTCCTTCTTTGGCGTCTAACCAACAACCAATTTGTAAACTTTAAGGACATGTGAAATGGGAAACAGTGTGTATCAAATCAACAAAGGCATTAACAAGCCTATAGAATTCCGCGGACTCAAATCGCAATACATCTGGTACTTAGGCGGCTGTTTTCTTGCTTTGCTCATTGTCTTTGCAATCCTGTACATCATCGGCATTAGCCCCTTTATCTGCACCGGCATTGTTCTGCTGGCAGGAACTATAGCAGTGATCAAGATTTATGGCATGAGCAATAAATATGGCGCCCACGGGATGATGAAAAAGCTGGCCCGAAGCCATGTACCCCACATTATTAAAGCACGGTCAAGAAAAACCTTCAAAAAACAATGTTATGGAAAAACATCTCGATGACCTCTTTCCCATTATGGGCATAGAGAACGATTGTATCCTTTCAAAGCAGGGCGATATTACCATAGCTTATAAAGTGGAGCTTCCGGAGATATTTACCCTTTCCGACGCAGAATACGAAACGCTGCACCAGGCTTGGGTAAAGGCTATCAAAATCCTGCCGAATAGCTCGGTGTTGCACAAGCAGGATTGGTTTACCTCCAGTAAATACCAGCCCCACTTTGAAGAGGAGGACACCAGTTTTCTGTCCCGCAGCAGTGAACGCTTCTTCAATGAACGGCCCTACCTGGATCATCAGTGTTATCTGTTTCTCACCAAAAAACCAGAAGGCAGAAAAGTGGCTACCTCTCTGTTCTCTAACCTTTTGCGCAAATCCATTGTTCCCCAGCAGGCGCTCAGTGATCATCTGCTGCAAGACTTTTCTGACAGCGCAGGCCAGTTTACAAGGATCCTTCAGGATAGCGGCTTTGTGAGTTTAAGACGGCTCAAAGAAGATGACCTGCTCAGTAGAGATCGTACCATTGGCATTCTTGAGAAATATTGTTTCTTATCACAAGGTAATCATGAGTACTTGATCAAAGACATTCATTTCAAAGATGGCATACAGGTTGGTGATCAGCACTGCCAGCTCTATACCTTAGGAGATGCAGAAGACCTGCCCGCCTTATGTGGTTCAAGAATCAACTATGATAAGTACTCTACGGACAAGACCAAGTTCTCTGTAGGGTTTGCTTCCTCTATTGGTCAACTCTTGCCTTGCAACCACATCTACAACCAGTACATTTTTGTAGACAATGCGCAAAAGACCATCCAAAAACTGGAAAGTAAAAGATTGCGTTTACAATCTCTTTCTGCCTACTCTCGCGAAAACACAATTGCAAGGGATGCCACCAATGACTTTCTCAACGAAGCCATTAGGGAACAACGGCTGTCGGTGAAGGCACACTTTAACCTGCTGGTATGGAGTGATACCAAAGAAGAAATGAAGGATCTCAAAAACCTGGTTTCCTCAGCCCTCGCGCAAATG
>CBKWHA010000086.1:0-19935 GCA_966674115.1 uncultured Chitinophagaceae bacterium | reverse complement strand
GTTGCACTGCGGCTGCTACATAAGATTTGTTGTTCAATAATGCAAGTAATGAATCTGAACGGCGTTGCATACGATTGATATTTTCTTGGGCTGTTCCAGTTTTAATATTCATGTACATTTTACTTGCTTCATCAACCAAACGTTCGGCCATAAGCCTAGCGAAGTAATCATTTTCAGCAGTAACTTGAACTTTTATGATGGTCGCTTTTTTATTGAGTCTATCTGCAGTTAGTTTATTCTTTACTATTTCTTTGTAAATAACATTTAATATACAATCCTGTATTGGTGTTAAAGTCGGATGTGCACTTTTGAAATTTATACCCGATAACCTTGAATCCTCTCGCCACTTCTTCTGGGTTCCGGTAAATGCAAGATATAAATCTGCGAGTGTTGAACTGTCCTTGCTTTCTTCACTCACTTTGCTTAACAAGACCTGTGTTACAACTTTTTTCGATTTGAGGATGTCTAAAATATTATCTCCTGCAAATATGCTTCCTCCACCAGTTAAACCTCCTATGTCAATGCCAAATTGTGATGCCAGGCCGCTTAATCCACCCATGCCACTTTGTTTCTCTTCAAGAACAAAAGTGCATGCGGCTTCGTATTTTGGCTTCTGTTTGTTGTAATATACTATTCCAAGAACAATCCCAAAACTAGATATCAGTGATAATAACCACCATTTCCGCACTAAAAAATGTATGAAGCCTTTTACACCATTTATAATTTCGGCTAGTGTATATTCTTCTTTATTAAGTTCCATATTAAAGTAGTCTTCCAAAAATGTTTATTCTTAATTGGCATAGCTTCGCCACCTCAGTCACACAGAGCTTATTAATAGACTACGGACCGATCCAACAAAACAAGTCTTCTACAGAAATAACCTTTGACAACCTTTTTATCAGAAAGGTTGCTTTATGCAGGTTATTTATCAGAAAAGTTTATTTTATACAATAGTTGTAATAAATAAACTTGAACACTAAATGAAGGAATTAAAACTTTCTTTCTGATTCAAAGCCTTAGCTAGTTAACTTCGGTTGTTACTTCGCAATCAACGAAACTGCCGTAATCAACGCCGTTATCGCCGAAATAAATATCCCTGCCTTACCTACATCAAACCCGCCTTCCTTCTTCGGCTTTTCAGGCACGAAAATGCTCGCCCCTGGATATATCCTCGGATAATTATTGAAAATGCCCAACGTCTTCCTGATCTTCGCCGAACTTCCATTCGCATAAATCACAAAAGCCTTATTCTTCTTTCCAAGCTGTGTAACGCCACCCGCATCCGATATATAATCTTTCATGTTTTTCCACCTTTCATACATAATATCCAGCGGTTTAAACACTTCTCCATTCACACTTACTGTATTATTTATACGCGGAATAATCAACTCATCACCCTCTTCCAGCGTTATATCATCAGCGCTTCCGGGATGTTTTAAAATGTATTGAAGGTCAATCGCCACATCTGTAGTGTTTTTGCTCACTACATCATCGTTCTTTGTTTTAGTGGTATCTTTTACCGCTGCCAGGAACAGACGCTTTACTTCAGCTGTATCCACAACAACTTTCTTCTGCCTGATCAACTTTGCTCCATTCACATTAGCTGTGTACAACAATCCTCCTGCACGGTTGATCAAGGAACTCAACCGCTCTTCACGGCTTTGCAGCGTATAAACTGCAGGCATCAATACCTCACCACTGATCTTTACACTGATTTGTTTTTGATAATAAGGGTCTTCCTTGATGGTAACAATATCAAAAGGCTTTAACACCAAATCAGTGGACGCGTCCGAAAGATCTTTATTACCATCAATGCGTATGATTTCTACAATGTTGCTGCCGGCTTTAGTAACCTCAATATCCCTTTTGCGACGCGAAATCTCAATGCCCATACCAGTAGCATTATCAGCAAAACCCTCCGCTTTAAAAATGAGCGATTTCAAAGAAAGCCCGTCTTCATACCTGAACGTTCCAGGGTTACGTACGGCCCCATTGATGGTTACTGTTGCTGTATCCCTCAAGTCAAAGATTGAAGCAATGTGCACACTGTCTTCTCTTTGCAACTGCAGGCCTGTTTCAGTACCAGCTATAATCGGCTTCAGTTCTACAGCAATGTATTCTTTAGACAAATCCTGGCGGGTGCGCACAACCAGCGCCCTGCTGGTGAAAACATCTTCCTTTAGGCCATGTGCTTTGTTGATCAGTTGTTTCAGGGTCATACCATTTTCCAATGCATATGCGCCCGGTTTAAAAACTGCTCCATCGATGATCACCCTGTTTTGATATCTGTTAATTACAGAGTCGATGAAGAACTCATCTCCATTCATTGGCTTGAAAGAATAAAGCGAATCGCCAGAAACATCAATTACTTTCCGCTCAAAGTCTGCTATTCTGTTACCAGTGATCCTGCCTCTGAAGGCTTTGCTTTTAAAGCCGCCAGCATATTGCAAGGCCTCTCCAAGACTTTCATTTTTACGCAGCTCAAATACACCCGGACGGTTTAATTCACCATTCAGCGTAACCAACATATTAGCAAATGGAACCCTGATAACATCATTGTCTTCAAGCCTTAAATTGCCTCTCTGATCTCCCTTTACCAGGAAATCATACAAGTCAGCCACTTGAATTACTTTATTATCCCGGATCAACTCAATATTCCTGAAGGAACCATTTTCTGCAGGACCGCCGCTTACATACAGTGCATTAAAGAGAGTTGCCAAAGAGGGTAGGGTATAGGTGCCTGGTCTGTTAATGGCGCCGATCAGGATCACACGGATACTGCGAATATTACCCAGCGTTAACTGCAGTTTAGTTTGCCCGCTGCTCAATGCAGGATAATATTTTGACAACCTGCTTTTCAACACCGCACTGGCTGCTTCCACCGTCAATCCATTGACATTAACAACGCCAGCATATTTTACGTTCACCGATCCATCGGGAGAAACTTTCAGGTTTTGCTGCGATAAGTTCAAACCATATATGTTCAGGATCAATTCGTCATCAGGTCCAATGATATAGTTTTTAGGAGTAGGCATGCGCAGGTCCGGCTCAAAAGTGAGGTTTGTATTAGAGAAAAGCTCCGAGCCAAAGATCCTCGAACGTTTTTTTATACTTTCCAGAGACTCATATTGCTGCATTATCCTGGGGGCAGTTCTTTTATTGGTTGCGTCATTTTTTGTTGATAAATCTGTAGACGCATCAGGAGTTTCTGAAGTTGCAACCAACTGCTGCATCCGCAGTTTTAATTCTGCCATCTCTGATGATGGCAATCCGCGCCTAAGCAACTCTGTTTCCAGTTCTTCTGGTGTTAGCCCCGAGGCTTTTGCCTTGTTGATGTACTCCTGTAATTGACTATCAGAAATCTGTGCTGCTTTGACCATGCTCAGGTCGGAGGGTAGTTGTGCAGAAGCAATAATGCAGGAAATGCATAAAGACAGAAAAACAATACCTCTAAAAATTCTCATAACGTTATCGAATTTGGTCATTCATATTAATGTTGGATAAGGATTTTCATTTGCACATAAACATGAATGAGTTCAACTAAATGGAACACAAATTATTTTTCCATTTTAAGGGGGCAAAGGTAATGTATACATTTATAAATTCATTGAACTTCTTTAATGAAGATATTGAAATAAATTTTAATTAATTGAACGCTCGGTTATGCAGTGATGTTAGTTAAGTTAAAGTGTAAATTCGTGTGTATCAGCAGGTTGTAGGTTTAAAGAGGGTATGGTTATCGAGCGAAAAGAGTAAATAGACACTTACATATTAACAAATTAATAAGGATGATGCTTTTCACTTATACCTTTAGGTAAGTAACTACCCTAAACTGGTTGATTAAGTGTTTTCTACTATTTAATATATTCCAAAAAATAATGAGCGATCAATCACGAGTATGCCTACTCATTACTGATCGCTCATTACTCATTATTCATCATTTATTACATATGCAATCCGCCATCCGTACTAATCACCTGTCCCGTAACATACGCACTTAAGTTAGAGGCCAGGAAAAGAGTTACATTGGCAATATCTTCAGCCGTACCAAACCTTCCCAAAGGAATGCCTGCTTTGTATTTATCGGCCTGCTCGCCTTCTTTTAAATAGGATGTCATATCGGTTTCTACAAAACCCGGTGCAATTACATTGCAGCGGATGTTACGGCTACCCAGTTCTTTGGCTACAGATTTGGAAAAGCCAATAATACCAGCTTTGGAGGCTGCGTAGCTCGACTGGCCGGCATTTCCCGTTAAGCCAATGATCGAACTCATATTGATAATACTGCCACTCTTGGCTTTCATCATGGGTCGGATCACCTGCTTGGTCATGTTGAAAACACTTTTCAGGTTCACCTGCATCACTTCATCCCATTGATCCGGGGTCAGGCGTAGCAACAGGTTATCTTTTGAAATACCTGCATTGTTCACGCAAACGTCCACAGAGCCGAATTCTTTCACCACATCGTTAACCAATGTTTCGCATTCATTAAAATCAGCAGCATTGCTTCGGATGGCCTTTGCCTTTACGCCCATGCCCATTAATTTTTCTTCCAGTGCTGCGGCTTTTTCCGCACTGCTTTCACTTACATAAGTAAAAGCCACATGAGCGCCCTGTTCAGCAAATTTCAGGGCAATGCCTTCTCCGATACCACGCGCAGCGCCAGTAACAATACAAACTTTATTCTCTAAAAGCTTCATGAAGTTGGTTTTTTGGTGGGCAAATGTAATCCTATTGAACGAGTTCACAAGTTGGATGATAGATGATAGATGACAGTAAAAAAACTACTACCATCTGTCATCTATCATCTACCATCATAAATCTCTTGATCTCCTCCAGCGTATGCCTTTCATTCGACAACCGGGGCACCTTATGCTGCCCACCCAATTTTCCCTTGCTGCCTAGCCAATTGTTGAAAGTGCCTCTGGGCACAGCCTGCACCACGGGAAGGCGCAGGGCAATATCCTTATGTCGTTTGGCTTCGTAGTCACTATTGATGCTCTTCAAAGCCGCATCCAATTCCTCCACAAAATGCTGTAGACTATCCGGCTCTTTTTCAAATTCAATTAGCCATTCATGTGCCCCATTACCTTCTTCCGAAAAGTAAATAGGTGCAGCGGTGTAATCATTTACTATAGCACCCGATTTCTGGCAGGCTGTAGCAATAGCCTGGTCTGAGTTGTCAACGATCACCTCCTCGCCAAAGGCATTAATGAAATGTTTGAGCCGCCCGGAAACTTTGACACGGAAAGGATTCAACGAAACAAATTGGATGGTGTCGCCTACCAGGTAGCGCCACAGGCCGCCATTGGTCGTAATAACGATGGCATAATTCTTACCGGTTTCCACCTCGTCCAGTTGTAAAGTTTTCGGCGATTCCTTACCCCATTCTTCCACAGGCAGGAATTCATAAAAAATGCCGTGATCACACATCAGCAGCATGCCTTCTTTTGTCACATCATCCTGCCCGGCAAAAAAGCCTTCCGAGGCGTTGTACATTTCCAGGTAGTTGATGGGAGCACCAATTAGTTTTTCAAACTGGTGCCTGTAAGGCGTGAAGCTAACGCCTCCGTGCATGTACAGTTCTAGGTTCGGCCACACTTCTTTGATGGTAGGCTTACCCGTGATCTCCAATATCCGTTTCAGGAGCACGATCAGCCAGGTGGGTACTCCTGCCATGGAAGTTACGTTTTCATGAATGGTAGATTGGGCGAGGGCTTCAATTTTACTTTCCCATTCGTCCATCAGGGCTATGGAGAGGTCTGGTGTTCGCAGCCAGTGTCCCCAGAATGGTGAGTTTTGCAGCATCACGGCGCTCAGGTCGCCATAATGTATTTCTTCGTGCAACTGGTTGATCTGGTGACTCCCCCCAATGACCAATGACTTGCCTGTAAGCAGGTCGCTCTCCGGGTGCGTGGCATAATAGAAAGACAGAATATCTTTTGCTGCCTTAAAATGATTATCCTGCAGGCTTTCCTCACTTACAGGGATGAATTTACTTTTATCAGAGGTAGTGCCGCTGCTTTTGGCAAACCATTCTACAGGTGTGTTCCAAAGCACGTTTTCCTCGCCCTTCATCATGCGCTCTACATAAGGTTTTAGGTCGTCATATTCGTGAAGGGGCACAGCCTTTTTAAAATCGGCCAGTGATTGGATCTCCGTAAAGTTGTATTGGCGGCCAAATTCGGTGTACTGGCCGGCAGATAACAGATCTTGCCATACGACAAGTTGGTTGGCAGCAGCATCGTTTATCCATTGCTCGATGGACCATAGCCGCATGCGGGCAAAGCTGGATATGGCGGGGCTTAATAATTTCATCTCAGTTTGGCAAGATAACGAGAACTGGGGAAAATTCATTCCTTGTTACTCAAGTATTCCTGACGCACACCTGAAGCGCAGCTAAAGTATTGATGGAGCATAGATAGAGCATGGATAGTGTATGAAGAGAATATCAAATCCTGAATCAAAAAAGTTACTTTTTGATGTAGAAAATCAAAGATTGTCCGTCACAGAATTTGGATTGAACTCCTCCAGTAAATAATCCTTTCTCTTCAGTTCAAAGTTTCTGCCCAGGTACAGCCTTTTTACCTGTTCATCCACCGCCAGCTCTTCGGCAGTGCCGTGGCGGAAGATCTTGCCTTCAATAAGCAAATAGGCGCGGTCGCAGATCGAAAGTGTCTCCGTAACATTGTGGTCGGTAATGAGTATACCAATATTTTTAAATTTCAGTTTGGCAACGATTGCCTGGATATCCTCTACGGCAATAGGGTCAATACCTGCAAATGGCTCATCAAGCAGGATGAATTTAGGGTCAACAGCCAGCGCTCGTGCAATTTCCGTCCGCCTTCTTTCACCCCCGCTTAGTACGTCACCCGGACTTTTGCGCACATGGTGCAGGCGGAACTCATCCAGCAAGCTTTCCAGCTTTTCCTTTTGTTGCTTTTTGGAAAGCTTGGTCATTTCCAGAACCGCTGCTATATTGTCTTCAACACTTAGCTTCCTGAAAATAGAAGCCTCCTGTGGCAAATAGCCAATTCCCATTTTTGCCCGCTTATACATAGCCAGGGGGGTAATGTTCTCATCGTCCAGGAAAACAGTGCCCTCATCCGGTTTGATCAGTCCAACCACCATGTAAAAGGTAGTAGTTTTGCCCGCCCCGTTCGGCCCTAGCAGGCCCACAATTTCGCCCTGCTTTACGTCAATAGAAACATGGTTCACAACAGTGCGGTTGCCATAGCGCTTCACCAGATCGGCTGTATGAATGGTCGTACTCAATCAGAAAATTTTGGGCAAAATTAAGTGAAACGCGTTGTGCTGCACTTTGCTACTACATACGCTTTTGTATTTAGTTAACAGAGTTACCCGCCTCTACTACCTAATCTCCTTACCTTTGCCGCCGTTTATGAAAGTTATAGACCATATCAACCAGGCGGTTGGCAACAGCACGCTTATCTCATTTGAAATTCTTCCGCCCCTCAAAGGAAAAAGCATCAATGCGCTCTGGGAACATTTAGACCCGCTGGTAGAATTTAAACCGGCCTATGTTAATGTTACCTACCACCGCAGCGAGAGCATGTTCAAGAAAAAGCAGGATGGGAGCTTTGAAAAAGTGGAGGTGCGTAAACGTCCCGGAACTGTTGGCATCTGTGCGGCTATCCAGAACCGCTACAAAGTTGATGCAGTGGCGCACCTTATTTGCGGTGGCTTCAGCAAGCAGGAAACCGAAGACGCATTGATCGACCTGAACTTCCTTGGTATTGATAATGTGCTGGCGCTCCGTGGCGATGCCCCGAAAAATGAAAGTTCATTCGAACCCGAGCCTGGTGGCCATAAATATGCTATTGAATTATTGCAGCAGGTAAGCAACATGAACAATGGTATTTACCTGGAAGAAGACCTGAAGAATGCAGTCAAGACCAACTTTTGCATTGGTGTTGCCGGCTATCCCGAAAAGCATTTCGAATCGCCCAACATGCAAACCGACCTTTACTACCTGAAACTAAAAGTAAATACGGGAGCCGATTACGTAGTAACCCAGTTATTCTACGATAACAAAAAATATTTCGACTATGTAGCTGCCTGCCGTAATTCGGGCATCAACATCCCGATCATACCCGGTTTAAAACCCATTACCACTAAAAAACAATTAACGGTTATTCCACGTACGTTCCATGTAGACATACCGGAAGAACTCTCCAGCGAAATCTTAAGATGCAAGACCGATGCTGATGTGGAAATTGTTGGTGCAGAATGGTTGTTGCACCAGTCTAAAGAGTTAAAAGCAGCCGGTGTTCCCGTATTGCACTACTACACCCTTGGCAAACCGCATGTAATAGCTAATGTGGTGAAGGAGTTGGTTTAAGCAAAACACACTCCCACTCACACCCCCAGCCCCTAAGGGGAGGGCCCAACTCACCTCTAACCTCTAGGGGAACCGCCAACACACAAATACCTTTAACAGGCACATAAATAGTAAAGCCCTCAGTACCTAAGTTGAGGGCTTTACTATTAGAAATTACACAGTCAAGGCCTTGCAGCGCTGATGCTCCCCTTTAGGGGCTGGGGGTGTGCGTTAATTTTTTCACCGGATACTTCCTCTTTAACTCCTCTACCCATTTCTTTTCCAATTCTATTCCATAATCATTAATAACAGAGCCCTTGGCTTCAGCAAAACTTCTTTGCACAGGTTTGTTATTTACCTGTATGATGTATGCAAAAGAAGCTGTGTTGTCAGCCTTGTTAATTTGGATCTGCGTAAAGGTGTTGTTACCAGATGCATTAGTAATACCAGGAATACTGCTCCACTCCAGCCTGGCAGAGTCTGCCGTAACTTTTTCATTATATTGCCCTACAAGTTCACGCCAGTTGGCAGGAGATTTCTTCAACCGGGCCAGAATGTCTTTTGAGGTGGCTGCATCGCTGGCATAAAATATTATAGCATCGGCGCTTTTATTCCAGGTGTATCGTTCTTTATGTTGCTGGTAAAAGTTTTGCAAAGCAATGGTATCGTTTTGCGAAGGTCCCCACACTTCTTTTTGCATGATCTCGAAAAACAAATTGCCTTCCCGGAACTCAGCCAGTTGATTACCGAATTCAGGGTTGAAAGTTTCCAGGTTTTCCTTGTAATAATTCAGTGCAGTAAACTGCATGAAATCATCCCATAATTGTTCAAATGACTTATTACCGCCATTAGATGTAAAGCGATTTTCACGGGCATAAGCAATCCAGTCTTCAACAACGAACGTCTTGTTCCCCAACTGAAACAATGGCATGGTTGCCTTCAGTTGCAAGTTGTTACCTGGTGTTTGATTGTCGAGGACCTGTCCGGTATAAGCTTGCAGTTCACTTTGCTGATACGGTAATATCTTATAGCCTGCTTTTTGTAAAACCATCTTCACCAGTTCAGTCTGCGTGGTATTGATTCTTTCATCCTGCTGCACCTTTTCTCTCAACTGCTTCATGGCCTCCGCATCATTACGGTTGGTATTTACGGGCACTTTGCTCATGCGTTTGATGATGTGGTATCCGTGCGCTGTAGCAAATGGCTTACTGATAGTGCCATCTTTTGGCAAGGCAAAAGCAATTGCTTCAAAAGTTGCATCAAATTGCCCTACACCAAATTCCGGGAACTTGCCTTCCGTATGGGCAGCAATGGGGTCCGAGCTAAACTGGGCAGCCAGTTTACTAAAATCATCACCTTTCATTAACCGGTTATATAAGGAGTCAGCAAGTTTTTTAATGGCTAGTTTTGAAGCAGCGTCTGCATCGGGCGGAAAGGCCAACAGAATTTGGGCAGCTTTCATCCGGCCCATTGCTTTTCTTTCTCCTAAATTCTTGAAAATATGGTAGCCGGCTTTTGACCTGTAAAGTTTGGAAACCTTTCCTACTGGTGTTGCATAGGCCAGGTTTTCCAATTCGTAAGGCAAACTGAAAACCGTAATAAAACCCAGGTCTCCGCCATTAATTGCAGCGGAAGGATCGCCGGAATATTGTTTGGCTACGGCAGCAAAAGGGCTGCCCTTTTGTAGCTGTTGATAAGCCTCAATGGCCTTTTGGTAGGCTGTTGCCGTATCGCTTTTTCCGCTGACCGGAATAAAGATGTGCACCAGGTGAATATCTTTCTGGGAACGGTTAAATGCTTCGTCCACCAGCTTATTCATGCTTTTGGGATCATTCAGGTAGGAGGGTAGTATCTGTGCCCGCAGGTTCTGCATTTCCGATACAAGATTCGGCAGGGTATCATAGCCCCTTTCTTTGGCTTCTTTTATTTTCAGGCGTGCCGTGATGTATAGGTCCAGATACTCCTGCATGGCCTTAGTGCTATTGCCAGAAGTATTGTTTTTTTGGTAAGCCTGTAAAAATTCCTGTACCGAAACTGAGTCATTGCCGTATGTAAACAAGGTCTGCGAAGAAGCTTGCAAACCCAGAACAACAACAGCAGCAAGTAATGATTGTCGGATCACGGGTGAACGGTTTTAATGTGCTAATGCGATAATGAACTGATATGTTAATGTGAAAATATGCAAACTCCCTCTAACTTTCCCTTTCATACTTTTAACTTTTAACCTCGTACTTCGTACCTCTAACCTCGTACCTGCTATCACTTCCCATTCTTCTTCCAATGCTCTAAAATCTCATCTACCTGCTTTTCTGACAGCTTTTTGGCTATAATGTTCTTGTGTTTGTCCAGCAGGTACAAGGTCGGGAAGCTCTGTACGTCAAACAACTGCGAATAGCCTGGAATGCCGGAATTTACCCGCTTTTTTTCTGCTTCTTTGGAATAATAAACATGCACCCAGTCTCCTAGTTTATGTTCGCTGATAAACTTCAGCCAGTCTTCTTTTTTACCATCCGTTTCCTTTGCCATTCCAAACATTCTGATGCCCTGTGCTTTCCATTTCGCATTGTACAAACTATCCAGTTTGGGCAAAGTTTCCTTGCAGTGGCCACAGGTTGGGTCCCAAATGGTTAACAGAATATATGGTGCATCTACCTCATAAAGCGATACCGTTTTGCCTGCCGGGTCAGGGAGTTCAATGTTCGCGGCTGGTTTCCCCGTCAGGTTGGCCATCAGGCTGTAGGCTCGGTCTGTGATGAGCTTTTTGCCTTTCTCCGTCAGCCAGGAATAATTCTTTTGCGAAAAGTACTTTTCAAAAAGATGTACAAAAACAGCATCTTCCCACATGTACTTTTGGTTCAGGTACCTGTTCACGAATTTCAGCAGCAGAAACTTCTGCATTTCTTCGTTTATGCTCGCAAAGCTCATCATGTAGTCTATTTCCTTAATTACAGAGTCTGCTACAGGATAAACCAGTTGTTCAAAATACTTATCTACCCTGCTCTCAAAAAAAGGCGTGCGGGCCAGGCGCTCATCATAAAAGTTCACGCCATCCCAATAATGGTTCTTGAAATAATGGTAAGCAAAAAGTGAATCATCACCAGGATGATCTTTGGGCACCTCCGGCTCTTTCATAGCCTTTAGCAAAACAGCCAGGATACCATCAGGTTCTTTTGTAATGATTTCGGTACGGTAATTTTTTATGGTCTCGTTGATGCTGTTGATCTGTCCGTTGGTCTTCAGAGAATCAGCTTCAGATGAACCGCTTCTTTTTTTAAGTAAAGCATCCACTTGGCTTCCGTGCTTCATCATAAAGTCCTGGTAAGCAAGAAAAGCTGTGTTCTCAGGCGAGTTTTGAAAGCTGCGCTTCGCAATATTGGCTGTATCGGCAAAAACAGAAAATTTCTGGTTCTCGTCAATCAGGACTTCAAAGTTGCGGGCACGGTCCGGATAGCCAACCAGGTAAATACCACCACCTAATTTTTTAGAGCCCTTAAAAGTGCCTTCGCTTTTATCGTTTAATAAAACAGAGTCAATGATAGGCAACTGCTTGCCATAATAATGTCCCAGGTAGATGTACTGGTTTTTAAACGGTTTAAGCGTGACCTTGATCTCATAGCCACTTGATGTCTGGGCAATAACACAGTTAGCCAGAAAACAGAAGAGAAGGGTAGCGTACAGCTTCATAGTTGTAATGAGTTCACTAGTTTACGGGTTATCGGGCTCACAAGTTAATAGAAAGAATCATAACTCGTGTACTCATGAACTTTGGAACTTGTGAACTTTTTTTATTATGTAAAAATAATAGAATCATCCTGTCCTGCAGGTTAAAGAGTTGTAAACACTTTTAGCTTTCTGGTGCCTCCATTTGTAAAGGACGTACTTTTGACGCCGTGAGAAAAAAGAAGAACATAGTAATAGAAAATTTATTGGTGGAGGACTATGCCGCCGAAGGTAAGTCCCTGGCCCGCAAAGACGGAAAAGTGATTTTTATTGAAGGTGCCGTACCCGGCGATGTCATCAATGCACGCCTGGGCAAAAGCAAAAAAGACTGGGCCGAAGGTTACCCGCTTCAGTTCCTGTCTTATTCCAACGAAAGGGTAAAACCATTTTGCCAGCACTTTGGCGTATGTGGCGGCTGCCAGTGGCAAATGCTACCCTATGAAAAGCAACTGCAATATAAGCACAAACAGGTTTACGACAACCTCACCCGCATCGGTAAAATTGCTCTTCCTGAATTTTACCCCATTGCCGGAGCTTCAGAAACCAAATACTACCGCAACAAGCTGGAATATACTTTTAGTACAAAAGAATTTACTGAAAGCAAACCTCACCCCCAGCCCCTGAAGGGGAGCATCAGCGCACAAACCCCTTCAGAAAACGACATTCATGAGGAAACAGACAAAGAGGACTTGAGCGCCGGCCGCTCCCCTTCAGGGGCTGGGGGTGTGAGTGGGGGCGTGGTGGGGTTTCACGCCAAAGGTTTTTTTGATAAGGTCGTCGCCATCGAAAAATGCTGGCTCCAGGCCGAACCAACTAACGAAATTCGCAATGCTATTCGTGATTTTGCCCGTAATAACAATCTTAGCTGTTACAATATCCGCGAGCATCACGGACTGCTCCGTACCATGCAGGTGCGCCTGTGCACCACCGGCGAACTCATGGTGAACATTGTTTTTGGTGAAGAACAAGAAAAGAAAATAAAGCAGGTGCTCCAGTTTGTAGAAAAAGAGTTTCCGCAGATCACCACCTTGCTTTATACCATCAATCTAAAAAGGAACGATTCCCTGCATGATCTGGAGCCCATCGTATATAAAGGCAAAGGGTATGTAATAGAAAAGCTGGAAGACTTTCAATTTAAAATTGGTCCTAAGTCGTTTTTCCAGACAAATACCAAACAGGGTGAAAAGCTATACCAAATCACAAGAGAATTTGCTGAACTTGATGGCTCACAAACCTTGTACGACCTATATTGCGGCACCGGCAGCATTGGAATATTTTGCAGCCACAAGGCCAAAAAGATCATAGGCGTCGAAGTCATTGATGCTGCTGTTCAGGACGCCCGTGAAAATGCTGCCTTGAATGGCATTGAGCAGGCTGCTTTTTTTACAGGAGATGTGATTGAGGTGTGCAATGATGACTTTTTTGCGCAACACGGACGTCCTGATGTCATCATTACCGATCCGCCCCGTGCCGGTATGCATGAGAAATTGGTCAAAAAAATATTGGAAATGGAAGCGCCAACGGTTGTGTATGTAAGTTGCAATCCGGCAACACAGGCCAGGGATCTGGCATTGCTGGATGAGAAATATGAAGTCACCAAAGTGCAGCCTGTAGACATGTTTCCGCATACCCACCACATTGAAAACGTAGCACAATTAAAATTAAGAAGGAAGAAATAAGATATGAACGATTTTAAATACAGACCGGACAGTTTTCCACCAATTGTAAAAAACTTAATTATTATTAATGTTTTGGTATTTGTGGCTCAATTAACTATCTCTGGGCTGACGGCAAAACTCATGATGTACCCGGTCATGTTTCCCGAATTCGAACCCTACCAGATAGCTACGCATATGTTTGCACATGCACCGAACTCTTTCTTTCATATTTTGTTCAATATGTTCGGCCTGTGGATGTTTGGAAGGATTTTGGAAAATGTTTGGGGTGGCAAGCGTTTTTTATTATTTTACCTATTGTGTGGCGTAGGTGCAGCCGCCTGTCATATCCTGGTACAATACTTCAGTTACGAGCAGTTTCAGCAGGCTATAACAGCGGGTGATATGGAAAGGGCTTTTCGATTTCGACAGTCTTTGCAACCTGTATTAGGAGCGTCAGGAGCCGTGATGGGTATTTTAGCTGCGTTTGCCTACTTGTTTCCAAACACGGAGCTATACATAATGCTGATACCAATTCCGGTAAAGGCCAAATGGGCCGTGTTGGGACTAGTTGGTATTGATTTGTTTTTTGGCTTGGCCAGCTTTGGCAGTGACAATATTGCTCGCTTCGCACACTTGGGTGGAGCTTTGACCGGATTTTTAATTGTATTATTTTGGAACCGTAACAACCGCCGGCGATTTTATTAACGTCTATTCAAAGGAAGATTGTAAATTTATTGTGTGACATGAGGTACTATCGAGAACAAAACAGAAGTAGGCTAACCGTGGGTCAGGACGGTAACTCATTGGTTATGCTCATAGCCATTCACCTAGTAGTGTTTGTGCTCTTGGCTTTCATCAAAGTCATCTATTATTTCAGCTACGGAAAGGAGGGGGTGGGTTTTTACCACCACCAGGTGCTGGATTGGATAACGCTTCCTGCAAGTTTGTCTGTGCTGGTCAAACAGCCATGGACCTTAATCACGCATTTTTTCGTTCACGACAACGTATGGCATATTATTGCCAACATGCTTTGGCTGTGGGCTTTTGGTTATATTCTGCAAGACCTGGCAGGTAGCCGCAAACTCATTCCGGTTTTTATTTACGGCGCTTTAGCTGGTGCTGTAGCCTACATATTGGCATTTAATGTCATTCCACCGCTTCGCGAAGTCTTAGGCGATGCAAGAGCCCTGGGTGCTTCTGCAGGGGTAATGGCAATTGCAATAGCAACAACAACAATTTCTCCAGGGTACCGGATTTTCCCGATGATCAATGGTGGTATACCGCTCTGGGTGATCACCATGATCTTCGTGATCATAGACCTCGCAACCATTCCTTACAACAATCCTGGCGGGCACTTAGCCCATTTAGCCGGGGCTGGTATGGGTTTTCTTTTCGTAGTGTTGATGCGCCGTGGATATGATGGTAGCAATTGGATGAACAATTTCTTCGACTGGGTAACAAATCTGTTCAATCCCGACAAGCCGAGGAAGGGGCATGACGTGAAAACAACGCTTTTCTACAAGAGCAATGTTCCTCCTTATAAAAAGACCATCAGCGTTACGCAGCAAAGAATTGATGATATTCTCGATAAGATTAATCAAAAAGGGTATCATTCCCTTACCGAAGACGAAAAAGAAGTACTCCGCCGCGCCGCCAGTAGAGACGAGATTTAAGGGGTTTATGGTTTATTGTTTATTAGATCTACCCAACATAGCCAGGTATACCCAAATGCCTGGCATTTTTATGCTTTGTACTGCACATAAACTTATCAATTCCTCAACAGTACAATTTTACTCCTTAAAATATAATTGGCTCATTTAAAGCTATTTAAAAGCTATTTCTTTTATTGTCCGACAATCAATAAACCATAAACCCCTTCTTGGAACTTTGAGCTCATCTTGATAATTTGCACGAATGGCAGGAAATTTTGCTTCACTGGCAAAAAAGATTTTTATTTTATTTAATCTTCTGGCAGCATTCGTATTCTTGATTGCCTGTTATGGACCCTATTTGAATCCGCAGTCCTGGTGGTTCCTGTTATTTCTCGGGTTAGGTTTTCCCATCCTGTTTGTCGTGGTTATTTTCTTTATTTTTTTCTGGATACTTTTTTCTCCGCGCTATATTTTTATTTCCTTAGCAGCCTTGCTCCTGGGTTGGAAAGGCGTGTCTGTCTTCCTGGCTGTGCGCCCTATCCCTGATTTCAATTTTGAAAAACCTAAAAATGTACTCAGGGTGGTGCATTGGAACGTAGCCCGGTTTATTGAATGGCGGCGCAACAACAACAAAGGAAGCCAGACCAGGCTGCGGATGATGGACCTCATCAAACGCCAGAATGCAGATGTGCTGTGCTTCTCTGAATTTTACCATTCTACAAATCCTGATTACTACGACAACCTGAACTATGTAATGAAAGACCTTGGCTATCCTTATTTCTATTTTTCCTGGGATGATGATGGTGGAGATCAATGGGCTGGCCAGGCCATCTTTTCTCGCCATCCTATTATCGATTCTGGTATTGTAAGGTTTCCAAAACCTGGCATCCAGGAAAGCCTCATTTTTGCCGATGTGGTGTTTCAAAAAGATACTTTACGCTTTTATACCATGCACCTGCAATCGGTCCAGTTCAAAAAAACTGATTTAGAGAACATCGAAAAAATTAAGAACCGCGACGACAGCCTGTTGGAATCCTCCCGGGGTATTCTCTCAAAATTGAAACGAGCTACCATAATCCGCTCGCACCAGGCAGACATGGTAAAAGAAGCCATCGAAAGCAGCCCATATACCACAATTGTTACCGGCGATTTTAATGATGTTCCAAACTCTTATACTTATTACACCATCAGCGACGATCTGCAAGACGCTTTCCTGAAAAAAAGCTTTGGCGTCGGACGAACTTTTTCCGGTATTTCACCTACTCTACGCATAGACTATATTTTAGCCTCCAAAGACCTCTCCGTTCTCCAATTCGACCGTCACGTACGCAAATATTCCGACCATTACATGTTAGTAGCCGACTTCAAAATCAATCCCCCTGAACCAAAAGAGAAAAAGTAGTTTATGGTTTCCTTCTATAAACCATAAACTGTAATCTCCTTTACTTTGCACTTATGAGCACGTTGAAAGTTTACAATTCTTATAGCAGAGAAAAAGAAGAATTTGTTCCCTTTGTTCCTGGTTATGTGGGCATGTATGTGTGCGGTCCAACGGTTAGTGGTGAAAGTCATCTGGGCCATGCCCGTCCATACGTAACATTTGATGTTGTTTACCGTTACCTCATGCACCTGGGCTACAAGGTGCGTTATGTACGCAATATTACTGATGCCGGTCATTTTGAAGAAGAAGGACGTGAGGCAGAGGATAAGATTTCTAAAAAAGCAGTTATTGAAAAGCTGGAGCCAATGGAGTTGGTACAGAAATACACCAATCTGTTCCATTGGGCCATGGAGCAGTTCAACTGTCTGCCGCCTTCTATTGAACCAACAGCTACAGGGCATATCGTAGAGCAGATTGGCATGATCGAAGAGATCATCAAGGCCGGCTACGCTTACGAGGTGAACGGAAGCGTTTATTTCGATGTAAAAAAATACGCAGAGAGCCACGACTATGGAAAGCTAAGCGGAAGGATCGTAGAAGACCTTCTCACCACCACCAGAGACCTGGAAGGGCAGGAGGAAAAACGCAACAAAGCAGATTTTGCTTTGTGGAAAGCTGCACCGCAACAGCACATTATGCGCTGGAAAAGTCCCTGGGGCGAAGGCTTCCCTGGCTGGCACATTGAGTGCTCAGCCATGAGCACCAAATATTTGGGCAAACAGTTCGATATTCATGGCGGCGGTATGGACCTCCTGTTCCCGCACCACGAGAGTGAAATTGCTCAAAGTACGATTTGTAACCATGCTGCCCCTGTCCGTTATTGGATACACAACAATATGATCACCATTAACGGCAGAAAAATGGGCAAGAGCTATAACAATGTGATCAAACTCACAGAACTGTTTAGCGGCAGCCATCCCTTGCTGGAAAAGGCTTATACCCCCATGACCGTGCGGTTCTTCATCCTGCAGACACACTACCGCAGCACGCTCGATTTCAGCAATGAGGCCCTGCAGGCTGCTGAAAAAGGCCTAAAGAGGTTAATGGAAGCATACGAATGGCTGAAAGAACTGCCCATTAGCCAGTTGCCCGTTTCCGGTGATGGTCAGCAGGTAGATAGTGAGCTCGATACCCGCTGTGCAAAGCTCATTGCCGAATTAGATGAATTCATGAACGATGATTTCAACACAGCCAAAGTATTGGCTAACATCTTTGAACTGGTACCAGTAATCAATTCTATTAAGGATAAAAATGTTTCTGTAATCGGGCTTTCTGCCGGAACGCTCCAGTTGCTGCAAAGCAAAATGAAACTTTATATAGAAGATATTCTTGGCCTCAAAAGTGAAACTGCGGCAGAAGGCGACAAGCTCAAAAGTGTAATGGATGTCTTAATCTCCATCCGCAAAGAAGCCCGCGCCCGGAAAGACTGGGCCACTTCCGACAAGATCCGCAATCAACTAGCCGAAGCCGGTATATTGCTCAAAGACGAAAAAGACGGCAATATGAGCTGGACGGTGAAATAGTTTATTGTTTATGGTTTATAGTTTATGGTTATCGTAGCCCGTTGAAGTTTAAAAAAGGAATGTTGTTTTTAACAGCCAAGGCAACCATAAACTATAAACCATAAATTACAAACTTCTCTCCGCCCTCACCATCTCCCGCTTCCCCGGAGGGCCGGGTAATTTTGATACGTTGAACCCTGCTGCCTGCATAGCCCGGCGTACACTTCCTTTAGAACAGTAAGTAACCAGAACCCCCTTTTCTGCCATCATTTCAAACAGCTTTTTAAACACGGCTTCTGTCCACAATTCTGGTTGAGCCGAGGGAGCAAAGGCATCAAAATAAATCAGCTGAAAAGGCTCCTGAGAAGTGAAATTATGCAGGTCGGTTTGTTCTTTATGCAGGGTAAAATATTCTGAAATAGGAATCTCTGTTCCCCATTTACATTGATGCAGTTGTTCAAAAACTTCCGGCTTCTGTAAAAGTTGACTATAATTCAACGCATAAGCCTCTCCAAATGAAAGCGGATACTTCTCCACTGCTGTATACTGAATATTTATCTTTCTCTTCTCAGCCTCTATAGCCGTTAAAAAAGCGTTCAGTCCCGTTCCAAAACCCATTTCAAAAACACGTAAAGGCAAGCTCTGTAACTCCAGCCGGTTCAACTGGTACAACAAGCCCGCTTTTATGAATACATGCATGGATTCCTGTATGGCTCCGTGATGGGAGTGGTAGGTAACATTCATTTCCGGTATCTCCACTGTATGCGAACCATCCTTTGTGATTACAATTTCTCTTTTCATCAAATAATTCATTTAGATCCTTATACTCAAAAACCAACAGGGCTCTTCCTCCTGCAAACTTCCACATTATCCTTAGAAATTTTCTTTACGCCATTTTCAATTTTCAAACCACATTTATTTTTAGCTTTTTCCAATTTTTATTTCTCCCTTCAATTTCGTACTTCTAACCTCTTGCTTCTAACTTCGTGTCTTGTACTTTTATCCTATGCACTATATTCCTCACCTTTCCAAAGACAAAAAGTTGAAGAAGCTTTTGGACGCACAAGAGCCTTTACAATTGAGCTCTCATCACAACATTTGCCTCCGTCTCTGTGCTTCCATCATGAGCCAGCAATTAAGTACCAAAGTAGCCCTGGTGATCTATAAACGCTTTCTCGAATTATACAGCGGTGAAGAACCCACTCCACAGCAAATTATCGACACTCCCCTGGATACCCTCCGTGGCATAGGCCTCTCCAATTCCAAAGCTGCTTACGTACAGAATGTAGCCCTCTTTGCTATCGAGCACCAATTGAATGATAAAAAGCTGAAAAGTATGAGTAATGAAGAAATTATGGACCTGCTTACTCAAATAAAAGGCGTTGGCAAATGGACGGTAGAAATGCTGCTGATGTTTACACTGGGTAGGGAAGATGTTTTTTCTATTGACGATTACGGTATTCAAACAGCTATGAAAAAGGTCTATAAGCTCGATGATACCAACAAAAAAGAATTCCGCCAGCAGCTCTTGAAAATATCCAACAAATGGTCTCCCTACAGAACTTACGCCTGTCTGCACCTTTGGCTGTGGAGAGACAATTCACCTGACGGGGGATTAATG
>CBKWHA010000085.1:0-20116 GCA_966674115.1 uncultured Chitinophagaceae bacterium | reverse complement strand
ATCTACGTGGTTTATATTTAAAACCACAAAAGTTATCCACTCAGAAAAGGCGGGATGGATTGCTGCCTGCCTGTACAGCACCTCTTTTTATGCAGGACTTATGGCCGGTTTACACGCTATGCCTGATGCACCACAGATGATATTTTGGACTTTTTGTTTGTGGATGTTGGCAAAGGTCTGTACCGGTGATCAAAAATGGTCAACATGGATTTTATTTGGTATAAGTGCCGGGCTCTGTATTATGAGCAAGGTGCATGGTGTTTTTCTGTGGTTTGGATTGGGGTTTTATATTTTACTCCAAAATAGGTCCTGGTTGGCTAAACCACGTTTATATTTAGCCCTTTTTTTGTCACTGGTCATTGCCAGTCCAATATTGATCTGGAATATTCAAAATGATTTTGCAACTTATGATTTTCATAGCAGCCGTGTAACGATCAGCCAATTTAGGATCAATCTAAGTGCATTTCTGGAAGAACTTACTGGTCAGTTCATTATCAATAATCCATTTCATGTTGTTATAATTATAGCTGCATTGATAGCAATACAGAGAAATCGGCTACTGCATAAGCAGGCATTGGCTCTTTTTAATTTCATCGCACTGCCTCTTGCCCTGCTGTTGCTGTTTATTGCGTTGTTCAGGGATACGCTGCCCCATTGGAATGGGCCTGCTTACATTACACTGACACCATTAGCCGGTATTTACCTGTCAGAGCAAAAAAAATCTTATTTGTATCAAAGACTGTTTCATTGGGGTATTGCTGGTTTTATAGCATTTTCTATAACCTGGCCAATTGTTAATAATTATTATCCTGGCACCTATGGCATTAAGCAAGGAACTGAACTAGGTAAAGGTGATGTTACCCTGGACAAGTATGGCTGGCGGCAGGCAGGCAAACAGTTTACCAGGTTTTATAGAACTGAGGTATCCAAAGGTCTGATTCCGGCCCGTACACCAGTTGTATGTTACAAATGGTGGGGCGCGCATGTGGAATATTTTTTTTGCCGTCCTTTAGGTATCGAAATGATTGGTTTAGGAGAGATGAATACGTTGCACGAGTATTTGTGGACCAATCAGGAAAAACTGCATAAAGTGAATATGGCCAATGCTTACAGCATCGTTCCCTCTGATGAATATTATGATGCCAAAGCATGTTATGCCCATTATTATAATAAAATCGATTTCGTTACTTCTATTAAGATAATGCGCAATGACCTTCCTGCTCATAACTTTTACATTTATCGGCTAAGTGGATGGAAAGGATCAACACCATTAATCTATAATCAAATTGAATAATTAATCATAATAGAGCACTTTACCTTCTTTATTACCGATCAAAGCGCCATCAGTCATATTGATAAATAAACCATTTTCAACCAGACCGGGAATATTATTCAGTTGTGTATGCAGAGCAGCCGGATCTTCAATTCTGTGGAAATGGCAATCAAGTATATAATGTCCATGATCAGTAATAAATATTTTTCCATTTTTAATACGTAGTTCAACTTTTTCGCAACCAAGCTGCTCCACTTTCTTTCTGGTTTGTTTCCATCCATAAGGCACAACTTCAACCGGCAAAGGAAACTTGCCAAGGTTGGATACATACTTATTTTCATCTGCAATGATGATGAACTGTTTTGATGCAGAAGCAACCATTTTCTCTTGCAGCAGTGCGCCCCCGCCACCTTTTATCAATTGCAATTGTGGATCTATTTCATCTGCACCATCAATAGTGAGATCAATAAGTTCAACTTCATCTAGTTCTGCAACCGGAATATGGTACTGCTGCATTAACTCCTTTGTCTGTTTTGAAGTTGGGATGCCCTTGCAGTTAAGCCCATCTTTTATCTTTTCTGATAAAGCTATTATAAACCAATAAGCTGTAGAACCAGAACCAATGCCCAGGATCATATCTGGTTTAACCAGTTCTGCAGCCTGCCTGCCGACCTGCTGTTTCATTTTGTCCGTTGCAGACACTTGTATATAAGTTTAATATTTCACTAATACAGTTTTAAAGCATGTTCTCATCCTTACCAGGTAATGGAAGTGTGATCCAGTTATGTCCATCACGGGCAATCAAAGCTTCTGCATCCTCAGGACCCCATGAGCCTGGAGAATAATTGGGAAAATCAATAGGTGGCCGGCTCTGCCAGGCTTCAATTATGGGCATGATCACCCTCCACGAGGCTTCTACCTGGTCAGAGCGCATGAACAAGGTCGCGTCTCCTTCCATTACATCCAATAACAAGGTCTCGTAAGCTTCCGGTTCATCCACTTCGTATTCATCTTTATACTTAAAGACCATGTTTACAGGGTTCAAAGTCATTGCTGTTCCGGGCCTTTTTGCCTGAAATCTGAGCCGGATATCGGCTTCAGGTGTAATACTGAAATTGATTCTATTGGCTCTCCAAGTCTCTGCAGCTTCACTTGGAAAAGAAAAAACAGGTGCTGGCCGGAAAGCAACAGAAATGGCAGTAGCCTTCGTATTCATACGTTTACCTGTTCTTACATAAAAAGGAACTTCCTGCCAGCGCCAGTTGTCTATATAGAATTTTACTGCAGCAAATGTTTCAACTCCGGAATGGGGATTTACTTTTTCTTCCTGGCGATAGCTTTTTACCTGGCTTCCTTTCATCCAACCACTAGAGTATTGGCCGCGAACTGCATGCCGGTGTACATTTTCCCTCGTGAACTTTCTAATGGCATTCAATACATCAGTCTTTTTGTTTCTGATCTCATTGGCCTCAAAAGAAAGCGGCGGTTCCATGGCGATCATGCACAATAGTTGAAGGATATGATTTTGAACCATGTCGCGCAATGCACCCGAATGTTCATAATAGTCTCCTCTCCCTTCCATACCTACCGTTTCAGATGCTGTGATCTGGATGTGATCAATATAATTCCTGTTCCAGACCGGCTCAAACAAAGCATTGGCAAAGCGGAAAGCAAGAATGTTTTGGACTGTCTCTTTACCTAGGTAATGATCGATCCTGTATATCTGTTCTTCTTCAAAGATCTTGGTGAGTAGTAAATTCAGTTCATGTGCACTTTGAAGGTCGTAACCAAAAGGCTTTTCTACTACAATTCGTGTGGATTTCCTTTGGAAGCAAGCAGGCAAATGCTGTAAATTCTTTACAATTACAGGAACTAACTGCGGAGCAACAGCCAGGTAAAAGATCACCACGGGATGCACGCCAAATTCCTTTTCCTTTGTAGCAATGCAGTCAGTGATATTGGAATAAGCCGTGGCATCAGAAGCATCGAATTTCAGGTAGCTGATATTCTTTGCAAATACCTCCCATTTTCCATCCTGCTGCTGCTTTCTCCTACTGAATTCCTGAATGCCTTCTAACAAGTGCTGACGGTACTGGTCATTCGAAAATTCGCTCCTTCCGATACCGAAAATGGCAAATTGATCCGGCATTCGTTCGTCTACAAATAAATTGAAGAGTGCTGGAGTCAATTTGCGATGGTTGAGATCTCCGCTACCACCAAAAATGAACAGTAGTGAAGGAGGAGGTGTTTTATTATGCTGCATAATTTATTTTTTCCAATTACTGCATTTCTAAATTTATTAAAAAATAACGTGTTACAATTGAAAAAAATACCTCTCAGGGTGGTGGGGTCTTTTAAATATAGATTCTATTAAAAAGATTGATTTGATCTTTAAAGTGAAAAACGATCCGGATGAACGATATTAAAGAGAGTGTAATGAAGAGCTTTCGATGTATATTTCCTATATGAATTTGGAAATTCATAAACAGAATTTGGCCCCCTTCTCAATATTTTTAGCATCCTGTCTTACTGGTCACCTGTAAACCTTCCGATAATCAACGTTAGTTTAAATCCCCTATATTGGGGTGTTCTTTTTGATGATCTTTGAAAATTCCTCCTCCAATTCATATATCCAGGAAGGAAGTTCTTTGTTATCTACGATCTTCCATTTGTTTTCACTAACTTCTTCCATGTGGAAGCTAATAAATCTTTGGTTTTTATCCTCTGCGGTAACATAAAAACTGCGTCTGTAAGTAGTCGTTCCTGTAAACCAGAATTCAAGATTTACATTATCAACCTGGATCACTTTAGTAAATTGCGCCATTCTTTTTGAGTTATATACCTATCAATCCTAATCTTTCCTTTTCTATAAGTCTATATTGCCAGGTGAGTGAAAATTTTACCGCCACCTGCTTTCTTTTTGTCTGAAAGCTCCAAATCTATAAAAAAATATAACTACTGGTATGATATTTAAATAGTTCTCAATACTCCAATCTTTAAAATCACCGGTCCAATCAATCCTGATTCCAGCAATGGCGAGTCTTTATGATAATGCTTCCAGGTTGTAAAAGTTATCCGGCCATTGTCTGGCTTTGGCCTTCCGTTCACATACCACTGGGGTAATTCCAAAATGCCCCCATTAAAAAGGCTTTCTATTCCACTGGAACCAGCTCCAGGAGAAAATTTATTTTGATCGGGTATTTGTTCATCTCCAATTAGTCTGTTTGGCCAAAGGTTGGTTACTTTTATGGCAAGTTGGTTGGTACCCATTCTTACTGCACGAGTAATGTCTACACTATAAGGCCGTTTCCAAAGCACTCCTAAATCTTCCCCATTAAGGCTAACTTCAGCAATGACCTCTACACTGCCCAGATCCAGGTACAAATGTTGTTCTGCCGGCATCTTGTTAAATGTAAATTCAGTTTTATAAAGGGCTGTTCCGGAAAAATAACGCACACCTTCATTTTCATGTTTGTGCAATGATATGAGTGAAGGTAAAACTACCTCAGAAGGCGCTCCTTTGCTGCTTGGGAAATGAACGTGCCAGGGGCCTTTAAGTTCCATAGGTTCAGGAATACCTGATATCGCCAACTGAATATTCTTACCTGTATGGTTGCGCAAGCTATACTTTCCATTTTGTCGGAAAAGAAGTGATGGTTGTTGATTTCCTGTAATTTCAACAGCAAAGGGGGAACGCTCTGTCTTAGTTTGTTTACTGGCTAACTGCCCTATTTCTTCTTCAGATAAAACTGTCGCGGTTAACTGCACCGGGGTCATATCTCCATTATAATAAGACGAATGCTCTGGGTTGATATCCCCCGGTGATGGATGTACGATAAAAGTTCCCTTTTTCCCCTCTCCTGTTTTTTTGCCAGCCACATAAACCGATGGTACACCATTACGGTATACGATGGCAATATGAGTCCACCCACTGATTGATACAGCTACCGGGAGTACCAAAACTGGCGCTTCACCTCCATGTTCCCACACGGCTACACCATTGCGTCCAACCGTTATTCCACATGTAGCATGGCCTTCACCATAAAGAACTTTGCCAGCAATAGGATATACTGCATAATAGTCTGTCCATGGATGTTTGATACCTTCTGAAAAAATACTGGGTTGCAACATTATGGACAGTTCAGGTTTTGCCCAAAAAGTGATGGTAAAGTTGTCAGCAACTTCATTGTATAACTTTGATGGAGCATGGTGTACGGGATCAGTACTAAGTATTATTTTGTTTTCTTTTAGTATGGCATGTAACCTTTTGGGAGAAGCAGACTTGCGAAATACGATAAACGCTGATTCATAAGGTGCTAACTGTAGCGGTAAACGTATATGCCCATCAACTGTTTCATAAATAGGAATAGGTGTCATTCGCCCGGTAACCGCATCCCAAAGCTCCGGTTGTTTTTGGTTCACACGGAAAGTACAGGTCAATTGTTCATAAGTCCTTCTTTGGTTGGTAATGAAGTAGTAATCTGTATCACCTGATTTTCTATGAATGTAGTGCACAGGTGCCTTACCCTCCTTTGTTACTGCTTCAAAATCGGGCTTTATCATCGTCTCCTGGAATATACTTTGCAACGAAGGCCCATAATATACGCAGCCTTTTCCAATCTTGTTTTTGGTAACGTTTGTTCCATCTATGTCACCCCATAATTCTTGTGTAATTTGATGAAATGCTGCGTCTTTATCCGCATAGGCTTTTAAGCCCAGTGAATGTTCCGGTCGCATACCCACAAGCACCATACCCTGCTGCACCAATTCACGGAGTTTGAGCAACAGTTCCCGCGTGATGGCTTTAAAATTTTGGAGTACCAGCATCCGGTAACTCATACCATCAGGTAAAATGATCTGGCCATTATCGATTCTTGTATTTCGCAAAATGGTGTCCCCATTGATCATATCATAATCATATCCAGCCGGAGGAACAGGATGCAGTTCTCCCCTGTTTACCTTGGTATACAGGTTGGCATCCTCTCCGGTAAAATAAGCGAGATCGGCAACAAAAAGACCTTGCTGCAACAAGCTTTGGCAACGGGCTACGTAGGTCAGCCAGCCTTTGGCTTGGGGCCACCAGGTGTTGGTTCTGTCAAAATGAATCCCCCAGGGTCCCATAGTCATACCAGGAGCAGCAGTTGGATGTGGCTGATGAGCAAAGCGGTGAATGATCATTTTATTTATGCCCCTGGCAAACATTTTATCGCCCAACGCTTTTAGTGAAAAAGGGTATTCCTGCCAACGTCCTGATTCCGGTTCTGCGGTAAATGCTTCTGCTCCTATTACTTTCTGGCCATTTGTATGTGCAATTGAGGCAGCCAGTTTCAACGTTCTGTCCAGTGTGCGGTTGCTTTGCAAAGCTGTATGAAGTCCAAACCAGGACTCACCTATATTTACATCTACCTTCGATCCTATCTGCATTTCCTCCATTGGCCCCCTATCATAGGGTTGAATATAAGCAGTTAATTGGTGCTCCCGGCACAAGGTGGCAAATCGGCCATAATAATGGTCTGCTATAAGCCCGGCCTGCGTTTGGCGGAAATCCCAAAGAAAGCGTTCGGAAGTATCAATATTCTGTACAATGCGACCAGTAAGGATTGGTAGATACTTGATGATCTCATAACCATTTCGCTGTATAAACTCCTGTGCAAACAAAGGTGTCCAGTTTTGGGAACGGGCTTCATAACTGTCGATCTCTACACCCGCAACACCCTTCTTTGCAAGTGCCTGAAGTAAAGGCAGGAATGGTGCCATCATGTGTTTAAAGTGAAAATCAAAAGCCTTCCGGCTGTACTTGTCACATTCAAGTCCAATTCCTTGATCAGGGGCAGCACGATTGAGTGTACCAACTGGTGTATAACCAATTCTTAAAATTGTCCAGTCACCTGGGGGTGCTTTCCAGCGAAGTCTTCCTTCATGATCTGCACATTGCGAAATATCATAAATGGAATGCAAGGGTAAAATAGATCCTTCTACAATATGCTGTTGATTGTCGGTAAATAAAGAGGAAGTGCCTTCCCCGGAAAACTGGTACCGGTACCCGCTTTTTTCCATCCAGTTATTCAGCCTTGTGATTCCCGAAAACCGCACCTGTGCAAAACGCCGGCTATTGGTGGTTGTAATGCGGAAGAACCGGGCCTTAGTGGCCGGAAAATCGTAGGTAATAAATTTGTCTCCCTGTGCAAGTTCGGCTTCTAGTCCAGTGTTGATAGTGACAACATCACTGAAATTGTGCCCGTCATCAGACGACTGCAATAACACTGATGTCCGTTTATTATAATCAACCTGCGCACCTCCGTTATTCTTTTCTGTTGAAGAGATCAGGAAGGTTATTGACTGTGCTTCATAGGGTGCATCAAATACAAACTGTAACCAGGCTGGTTGGTTGTTTTCTGCAACCGTAACGGTTATACCTTGTGGATCCGCCCCTGTTAATTTCGTTCTGTCTACAACTCCATTGTTTGTAGTGGCCCTGAATGTTTGCAAAGGTGCTTCGCCTCTTAATGAAGGAAATGCTAGTACGGTAATATCTCTGTAGTAATCTAATTTATGAAAGGGTTTTGGAAGAAATATGTCTATTTCCTTACCTCCGGATACATAGACCTCACTCCATGTTACCTGCTGCATGGACAGTTCAGGTGTGATCCATGGACCGCCGCTTGCAGACCAACCAGGACAATTATGCAACACAAATCCAAGTCCAAGTCGTTCTGCTTCCCTTATGGCATGTTTTTTTAATTCCAGCCATTCAGCACTTAAATAGTGTACAGGACCTGCAGGAATATCGGTCCCCACATCAAAATGGAATACACCTCCAATACCCACAGCCTTCATAGCTTCCATATCCATTGTGATACCTTCCTTTGACACTTGTCCGTTCATCCAAAACCATAAGCATTGTGGATAAGCAGAAACCGGTGGCCGCACAAAATCCTGCTCCAGGTCTAAACTCCTCTCCTCATTCAGTGCACTGATGGCTATAGATGGACTCAATAAGGTTAACAAACCTGCCGTACCTGTATTTTTTATAAAGGTCCTCCGCCGCATATAGATGTAAGTATTAAATCCCAGACCGCTTCATATCTACCATAAGCTTGTAAGTTAAGAAACCCAGCGCAAGTATGATGATAATAATAGCAGGCCATAACCAATTGCTCATGTCGAAATTGTTTTTTCTTTGAACAATAGCGTCTGTTAACTGTAAATTATTGTAAGAGATTGTTGTTAATTGGTTTGGTATGCTATCACGGAACTGTAAAAGGTCGTATTGTGGAGCTATGACCATTTCATTTCCTGCCACGATAAAATAGGATTTTCCCTTTTCCAGGAATGCAACTAAATCTTTATTGGTTTGTTCAGTTTTAATTGCCTGAACCTTTAAGGGTGGATTATCGTTATTTTCTATTTCGATTAATAAACGCTTTGCTTTAACCGGGCTCATAGAAAAAACAGGTACATGACCAGAGTTGATTTCAAAACTGTTCATATAGTTTTTGGCCCCCTTGCTGGTCAGGTAATAAAGGTTTGCAGACCTTTTATAATATTTAGGTCCATCAAGACTAAGGATTATCCGGTCAAGCAAATAGTCAGCTTTTTGTTGTATAGTTATATAAGAAAAGCCGTTACTGCTGTCTTTCTGAACAAAAGAAACCGGAGGGTTTTTCCTGAATTGCTGTGTTCCAGGATCAGCTTTGCTAGTATAAACGCCAGCTTTAATAATGTTTAAAGGGTCTGTATGCGCATTGTTGATAACAAACTTATAATAGGAATACTTGCTGAAAGGAAAATATACCGATTGTACAAAGCTACCGCTGACATCCTGACCTGAACTGCTTAAAAGGATGTGCTCGTCTATGATGAACCATTGCTGGCGGTTGTTACTGCCACTAATTGAAATATTTCTTTCTACTGCATTATTGGCAATAATTAATGAGAGGTGGTCATTACCTGGTTTAACGGGACAAGCCAGTTCTATTGTAGTTATTAATGAATCTGTTTTTGTCTTTAATATCGGGAACTCAATAAATGTACCATCAGCAATTACCGGAAGCGATTGCCTGATGATGAATGGAACCTGTTTCTTATTGCCATCGGTAATGCGCAAGTCGGAAAGGTCTGCTTTGGTATGGGCTGTTAATTCCGGGAGCACAGGAATTCTATAAAACCCTGATGTCGTAACAGCCTCCAATGCTGCTTTTACTTTGAATTCCTGGGCCGATAACCAATTATTAGCCAGCAAACAGGTGAAAAAAAGGAAAAAGACTCTTTTATGCCTGGACATCATCAATGATCATTTTTTTTAGTTTCTGGTACATAAACGAAACTGTCAGCAACAAAACACCCAACAGAATAAATGCAGCAATCTTACCACCTTCCGAAATACCTCTCAGGTCGGCGAAAAATAACTTCAACAGTGCCAGTGTAAACAGGCTCAATGAGGCAATCCGTAGAGTTTTGTTTTTGTATTTCATACCTGAATACATCAATGCAAAGGAACAAATAGCCCATAAAATGGTCAGCACTGCTTTGCCGTATTGCTGTTTCAGATTCACGACTGGATAGTTTTCGTAACCACCAACTATATACAAGTGCTGGCACTCCAAACTAAAAAGTATTACCAGCAAGGAAGGAATAACCCAAGAGGCTATTTTATTGCTGCTTTCAAATTGTTGCTGGTTATTTCTTATATATGAAATGGAAAGGTATACAAGGTACAATAAGGCAGCTACGCTGATCCAGTGTGCAAACAGGTGCCACCACTCATATTTTCCATTCAGTGTACTATTTCGTAAGGAAACAATAAGATTATAGCTGGAGAAATGCATCATAATACAGATAGCTGCCGCAATTAAAGGCAACCATCTAACAGGCCGGTTTGTTTTTTGGTATCCCAAGAAAACACAAATGCCAAAAGCAAAAGTGATCAACCGGTGGTAAACATTGGGAATGCTGTAGGAATCCAGGGTTCCAAAATAAATATTCACGCCAAATATGCAGGTAATATATAAGAGTACAGCAGATAAAATATAGGCTGCTTTTCCTGCAGTTCCGTTTTTTACCTGCAACGTAAATAATCCATCTGGGTTCTGTCTATTGAGCAACCAACTATAACCGGCAAAAGCAATGATAGCTACGATATTTGTTAAAATGCCTTTTAGATCGGTGAAGATAACATCCAATTGATAAGTGGAGGTTTGTGCAGCATTGTTCCAGTCCATCAACAAACTAATTATTGTCAGTAGGCCGATGAGCACGGAAGAATATTTAAATATCCCGATGGTGGAACGCTGGTGCAGCCAAAGTAATAATACTGCTTCTGCACTCCAGAACAGGGTTATGGCATGGCCATGCAATTGTACCGGAATGGTAAGCGTAATAAACGTCAGTGTCAGGCCAATCAACAGGTACAGCAAGTTCCTATCGGCAATATTTCTCCTGAAGAAATACCATGCAAGGCATAGGTTGAGCATACCTGCCGCAAGTGTAAATAATCCCTGGTAAGCGCCATCATTCCAATGATGGAGTAATATCATTCCGGCGGCATAATAAGTAGCTGTCAGGAACAAAAGGATGAAATAGTCAAAAGGCCGGAATTCCAGCCTGTTCCTGATTTGATACAACATGTTCATCCCCAGGAAAATGAGGTAAAATATAGTGGCAAACAGCAAAGCAATGAGGTAAGAAACGGTTTTCGATTGGGTAAGCGTCTGGATCATCCAGCCAGCAAAAATCAATTCTGTAAAGAAAAGGGAAACAATATTCACCAGTGGCCATCGCTTGAAATAAGACAAGGAAAGCAGGCCAATATTTAAAATCGCGAGGTAAGTAAAGAGTACGATATAATTACCCTCGCCAGTACTTACCAGGAAGGGTGTAATGAAACCACCAATTGCCGCAATAACTGCCAGTTCAATTTTATTATACAAGACAGATAGGGCTACTGCAAAAGAGGTGATCACTACCATAATGATAAAGGCAGCGGTTTGGGACAACAATTGATACTGATGGAAAGCAAAGGCAATGGTAAAGTAAAACACTGCGATGCCACCGCCGGCTAAAACAGAACTAAATGAGCGGTAACTATTACGAAGATAATGAGCAATGCCTACGAGCAGGGCTCCACACAACAGTCCTATGCTCACACGACCTATCTCATTGATCCAGTCTTTATCTATGGCGTATTTTACGAAGAAAGCGATACCCAGCACCAATACTGCAATACCTATCTTGTTGACCAGGTTTTCTCCGATGAACTTTTCCAGATCGGGGTTGTTCCTGAGCCATTTTTCAAACCAGCTTTCTTGCGGCTCTTGTGGGTGATTGGGCATGTTGTGTACCGCTTCCGGTCTTGGAAATATTTGACGGACAGGCGTTGGAGCCGGCTTGGGTTCGGGACGCACAACCGGCTTTTCTGCCAAGGGAACAGGCTGCTCCTGTTTGATAGCTTCAATAGGTTTGGGTGTTGTTTCTTCTTTTGGTGTAGCAGCTTTGGGCGGAGGAGGCACGGAGGCAGACTGTTTCAAATTATTGATTTCCGATCTCAGGCCCCTGATCTCCCTAGTTAGCTGATCAATTGTTTGTGCCAATTCTTTTATAGAATTCCGCTGTTCAGATTTTATATTAGATAATAATATGAAGATAATAAGCAGGACTATGACAATGATCACTTCCATAGTAAGTGTTTTGGTATTGTAAAGTTGATGATTTTAAAAAGAATCAGGCAACCACTTCCTTATCCTTCTTAAGTTTTATATTTAATATGGCAGACATTACTTCTGAATAAAAAATTGGTGGAACATTTTGTAATGGGATCAATCGCTCGTCTTCCTCATTACGGGGTGTGATAAGCCATTTTGACTGATCTTTTGATGGATCCATGAAGAACAGCCTGCCCAGTTTAGGTTCATAGTCATAACCAAAACCACCTACAAATACACCTTCTACTTCCAAAACAGCGACTATATTTTCCGAATAATGCTTCATTTTGAAGCACTCCACATAACCTCCATCCCCGGTAGCGCCTTTTCGCCATCCCCATTTTTCCAGCGTCCCTTTAATGGCACCGGATTCAGTTTCTTTGCTCTCAAAACTGTTATATATCTTTTTATGCTTGTCTTCTTCGCTTAAAACAACTGTTTTCCTTCCCAATTGTGGAAAGATGGGTTCTATAGATAGGTCGAAGAATTTTTGCTTCCAGGATTGTAAAAGATCTGCACTCATATGGAGCGGATGAACCATGCCTATGAATTTCGTATCACTGATGTCTAGTTCATCATCAACAATATCGAGCAATGACGTATCCTCTAAACATATAAATGCATTCAATAAGTTACCTGTTTCATCATAGATACCCCACAGCATCTTTGTGGCGTAAATAAACATGACAGGGTTATTTAGAAAAAATTGCTGCCACTCATCGGCCGTCCACTTTCTTTGCACCATTAGGTAATGTTCCAGGCGTGTCGATTGTAAACGAACAACATCTTTTACTTCTTTTGCTATAGCTTTGAAACTTTCTTTTAATGCTGTAGGCGCTGCCGCAGGCAATGTTTTCAGCTTCTTATCGTCTTCATTAAAAAACGCAAGCTTGAAATTGGTGTCAATGAAAGCTCTGTATGCATCTCCATTGATTTCAAAATGCTTGAATAAGCCATCAAATCCAAAATCAGGGACTATTCGGTCACCAAGTTCGTACAAGCTAATGCCCATTTCATCAGCAACAACTTCTAGTGCCTGTAATGCAGCGGCACCTACATTGCCTTTCTTATTGCGGTATTTGCGGCTGTACCATTCTACCCATCTCAAGGCCATGTTGCTGCCTTGTAAGGCCAGAGCCCCAATACCGTATTCAGCCATTTTTAAACGGTTACCTTCTATCCAGTTGTTGATCAGGGAACGGATCTTGTCTACTATTTCATCATAACCTAGGAGTGCCGATAGTGCCATCAGGTATTTGTATTCCGGCTTGCCTTTCTTATCTGTAAAAAGCTGAATGATTTGTTTCGCAAAGGGAGTACTCTGCTCCTTATCAATTTGTTTGATCAGATATTTCGCTTCAATATCGGTTTGCATGGATTTCACACGACTCATCCGGTACAATAGAAAGCGGATTTCCAGTTCGGTCAACTGATCTCCATTTGTATAATAAAGTGGTGGAAGCAAAGCTTCATCCAGCCATTTCTCAATTGGTTTGGATAATTTATTACGCTGTAATGCAGCTTGAACCATTTCTTGGATCAGCTGTCTGTCATCTCTTTGAGGAAATGCATCACTTACCAATTGCAATAAAATATCTCTTGCCTCATCATTGGATTCAGTATTTAAAACTTTCTGAACGGCATCTATTGCTGATGGCGTAGCAATATAGCTAAGTATGATGGCTGCTGTTTGCCTGGTTTCAGCGCTCTTATGCTGCAATAAGGCAATGGCGTTTTGTTCAGCTTCGTTGTCATTTTCAGCCAGAATTCGGGCTACATGCTCTCTAAGGGGTCTAGACTTACTGTTGGTCAATTCCCAGAGAACAGCTTTGTATTCTTCTGCTCCAAATTCCTTTGTAAGTAGATCAATGATCTTGCGGTAATAGTCTATGCCTCCAACTGAAGAATCTGCTTTTAACCCTGCCTTCAGGTACGGCAAAGCGTTTTTACCTAAATGATGAAATAATATTCGGAGCATGTCAAAGGAAACAATAGTTTTATTTTGAAACCATTCGAACACCAGTGCTTTGACCATTGTATGGCCATTCTTCAATAGATAGTGAATGGCAACAGCACTATAATTAAGGTAAGAAAGAGGTGTGCTGTTAAATTCTTTTAAGTGGATGCTACTTTCCCATTTCTGCTTAGGTGTAATTTTTTGGAAATGATTCAGGTAATCTTCGCATGCTGATATTGCCCAGGACGCATACTTTGGTTCATCAACATGTATGAGATGAATAGCCAAGTTTAATTTTCTTAGAGCCACCTGTTGCACAGGTAATAGGTTAAATTCATTTATAATATCTTGAAGATAATACCCTTCCCGCCAATTGATAATTGCCTGCAGTACATCCTCATAGCAATATAAAAGTGTTTGCAACAAGTATTTCCTGACGAGTTCAGGCTTGGCTTCTTCTAGGAGTCTTAAAAAAAATGTATTCCAACCTCTACCCCATGCACGTCCATTGGAGGTTATATTTAATGGATTTGTTATATTCTTTACATGATCAAGCAAGAAGTCATTCAAAGCCGTGCCTTCCAAATTAATTTCATTAGACAGTTGAAAATTCTCCAATGCTTCTATGTAAAAAATAAACACTTCTTCATCAGATAAGCCATTGCTAATAAAATAACGGCGCACAGCATCCACTACATGCTTTTTATTTTGTTGCAGGGTATATACCACTAGCCAATTCTGCAAATGATGATTCGTATAATTGAACATGTTTGGATGGGCAAGCAAATCTAGTATTAGTTGATCTTTTGGACCAGGAGCATGAAAGTTTTCAAGAAGGGTAACAAGCCATCCCCAATGATAGTTACTAAAATCATCCTGTAAATTGTTCAATGTATTGCTATAACCCGTTAGGTAATCAACAATGGTTGAGTAATTTACTGTGGTAGACAGTGGAATTTGTGTATTAAAATAATTAAACTCAGGAGCGTATTTTATGTGGAAATTATCGAGTTCTACTTTTGTAAAAGCCATAAATAGTTAGTTTATTTTTTAATGACCAATTCTTCTTTAGCTGCCCACAGACCAATATCCTGTTTGGTGAGTGCTGCGGCCATCAGGTCAGGAAACTTGTCGGGAGTGCAGGCAAAAACCGGAACTCCGATATTAGCCAGGTACTGCGCATTTGCATGGTCATAGGATGGAGCACCATCATCGTTCAAGGCCAGTAAAACTACCAATTGAACACCTGCTTGTGCGAGTTCTACAGCTCTTTTACGCATTTCAGTTTCATTGCCGCCTTCGTACAGATCTGTTATTAAGACCAGCACGGTATCCAGTGGTCTTGTAATAATTTGTTTGCAATAAGTAAGTGCAGCGTTGATATCTGTGCCACCGCCTAATTGCACACCGAAAAGCAATTCAACTGGGTCGTCCAGTTCTTCTGTCAGGTCAGCTACGGCAGTATCGAATACAACCATCTTTGTTTTGATAGCAGGAATCGATGCCATGACAGCACCAAAAATACCTGAATACACAACCGAGGTGCCCATGGATCCACTTTGATCGATGCATAATACAACGTCCTTCAGTGAAGTATGTTTTCTGCCATATCCTATTCTTGTTTCCGGGATAACAGTTTTATATTCAGGCTGGTAATGTTTGAGGTTTTTTAAAATGGTAGCATGCCAGTTTATTTCATTATGCCGGGGCCTTCTGTTTCTTGCACTTCTGTTTAAGCTGCCAATGATCGCCTGTTGGGTTGGTTGCGCCAGCTTTCGCATAAGATCGTCTACCACTTTCCGTACTACTTGGCGGGCTGTATCTTTTGTTTTATCGGGAATAACACGACTTAAAGACATCAATGTAGCAACCAGGTGCACATCAGGAGTAACGTTTTCCAGCATTTCCTTTTCAAACAGCATTTGTGTGAGGTTCAGGCGTGCCAAAGCATCTTTTTGCATAACCTGCACCACGCTTGAAGGAAAGAATGTGCGGATATCACCCAACCAGCGGGAAACATTGGGCGAAGAAGGCCCAAGACCACCTTTTCTGTCACTGTCATACAACGCTTCAAGCGTTTTATCCATTTGCAAATCCTGGTTATTCAACGAGAAGCCTGTCCCTTCATTCTGATGATTACCCAGTATCATGCGCCACTTGCGCAAAAGTTGTTCGTCCGCCATCAAAATAATTTGTTCTTATAAAATCAATTTACCTCTACCTACTTCTTTGCCCATTGCTTATTGCCTATTGTCCATTCCCAACAAATGCATCACTACAGGTACACCCTTTACAGCTCTTTCTGCATCGAGTTCAGTATTTAAGGTGTTCCTTAGCGGACTTACTGAATTGCCTGATTTTGCCTTCTCTCCTATCTTTCTTCTTTCTGATGATGTAAAGGCTGAAAAAGTTCTGCGAAGCAGGGGTAATACCTGAATAAAAACTTCTAGGTCTAATTGCTCTACCCAATTATTTACAACAGTCCACAAATCTTCATCCACCAGGAGCAAAGTGCCACTACCTTTCAGAAAGCCCTCTAGCCAGGCGGCTGTATTATCCGGAGCCACAGAGGCCGACATATTATAACTAAAGGCATTGATCAATTCTTCGCCCTGGAGCACCTGGTGGTCCTTCAACAAACGGGTTGCATAACCGGCAATTACCGGGGCGGTGTTATTATTACCTGTTACAGATTTTAAGGTTTGCTGCCATTGCGCCGTTATATCGAATTGCTGCAAAATACTTACGGCATCATTGAGCTGGAAGATAATTTCCAGTAGATGCTTTGATGTATCTGCGTTTATTGCCGTTACAGCATTGGGCATGCCCACAAAGATCCTGGCCAGCATACTTGCCGTAATATTCAATACAAGATCGGCATCTGTCTTTCGCACGTTCCCATACCTGCTCACATTAACCAGGGAAGGCACCACTTCCATCAACTGTACAACGTCACCATTAGCGGCTGCTAGATTGTTCAGTTGTTGTATCAACACTTCTACGGCTTTATGCAATTCTGATGGCAGCGTGTGCTGCAAGAGATTGGCAACAACCTGTAAAGAGGTTTCTGTTTTTGCCTGGTGGATTAAATAGTTATTAGCGGCTTCTTCCAACGTATTGCCCCAGGCCCCTTTTTCAATGATGTCAATTGAAAAAGCAGGATCCCATTGCAGCCTCCATTGTTCTTTAAAGGTTCCTTTGCCACTTACCTCATACTGTTGGCCCCACTTGATACCCAACAACCGGAGGCGATGCAGGAAGATGCTTCTTTCCAGGTCGTTTTCTTTACGGAGATCCAGAACATAATCTTTAAAATCTGCCGTTGGTGCCAGTCGTAATCGCTTTTGCAACTTTTCGATATCCACCTGTAGTGGCGGCTTAGGTATTTCTGCCGGAACTTCACCCAGTTTGTTGCTTATGATCAGTTCGTCTGATATCAATTGCAGCAATGTGTTTTCACCATTACCTAAGACGCTCACTATAGCCTCATTCAATTCTTCTAGACCAACTTTTGAGAGATTTCGTAAAGAGGCCAGGGATCCTGCCAGGCGGACGGCTTCGATAATATGGGCCACTGAAGTATCCATACCATTTTTGCGAAGGAGTTGGGCAACTTTGGCCATCCACCTGGAACCATCATCTGTTGGAAAGTGCCAAATGTGCTCGTACCAGCCCGGAGAATGTATACCGGCACCATAGCCGCTGTAATAACTCAGCCGACTGTAGGTCCAGGGAATCCAGGTGCACTCCATCTTTACTTTGGGTAAAGATTTCAAAAGTTCATTATCATCCTTTTGTTTAGGCATGTTGCTCAAAGAAGGGGCATGCCATGCGCCACAAATAACAGCTACGTTTTGAAACATTTCCCTCTCTGCCTGCCGAATAATTTTGCGCATATGTGCTTCACGAAGTTGTTCCATGCGTTCCTCTTTCAGTTTCAGTTCTTGCCGGAGCACCTGCATAGCTTCCGTTACCGCATCAAATATTTGTTCGCAATGATGGCGGTGTTCAAAAGTGTGTTCCCACCATTTTTCCCCCTCATCATAACCTGCCGCTTCAGCGAGGTAAGAGATTGGGTCTCTTCTTATGTCATATACATTATTTTCCTGATCATTATTTCCTTTTTCTGCAACAGATGCTATTTCTTTAGTTTGATTTTCCTTTTCAACTTCTGGAGCGCTTTCTTCTTTTTCTATAGCCAACTGGTTACTGATGGGAAGATCCATAAAGCGAACCGGGATCTTATGCTCCTGTGCATACAGAATGGCCTGCCATTCAGGAGAAAACTCCGCAAAGGGATAAAAGACGGAATTTTTCAGGTTGTCTGGCTGGTAGCAAAGAATGGCCACAGGCGGTTTTAGTTCTTTATGGCTAGCCCACTGTATTATAGAATCGGCTTCCGGCGGACCTTCCACCAGCACAATATCCGGCCTCATTTCTTCCAGAAATGTCTTCACATTCCTTGCCGATCCAGGTCCATGATGTCTTATACCTAAAATATGAATCATATATCACGAAAAATCCCTTTGTAAGGAACTTTAATAATTATAAGGATAGTTCAACCTAAACTCCCCTATAGGGGTTGGGGGTCACAGATCCCTGCAGGCTCTGTACACATCCTTCCAATCCTCTCTTGTTTTTACTACTGTTTCCAGGTATTCCTGCCATACCACCTTGTCCTGTACCGGATCTTTTACTACAGCGCCGATGATACCAGCGGCCAGGTCAGCGGCTTTCAACTGTCCATCTCCGAAATATGCTGCCATGGCCAGCCCATTATTGACCACAGAGATGGCTTCTGCTGTGCTCAGGGTGCCTGTTGGAATCTTTAATTTCGATTTATTATCTATAGTAACACCATTGCGTAATTCGCGGAAAATGGTAACAATACGCCTGATCTCCTGTAAAGCAGGTTTTTCTGCGGGTAGTTCCATTACCTTTTCAAAGCTTTCCACCCTGCGGCGCACAATGTCGATTTCTTCTTCCATAGAGTCCGGAACAGGAAGAATCACTGTATTAAATCGACGCTTCAAGGCGCTTGATAGTTCATTAACACCCTTGTCACGGTTATTGGCAGTTGCAATTACGTTAAAGCCTTTTACTGCCTGCAACTGTATGTTCAATTCAGGAATCGGGAGTGTTTTTTCGGACAATATCGTAATCAATGTATCTTGTACATCGGCACCTATCCTTGTCAGTTCTTCAATGCGGACGATCTTTCCTTCTTTCATGGCGCGCATGACAGGTGTTTCCACCAGTGCGCCTGCAGTTGGACCTTCTGCAAGCAGACGGGCATAATTCCAGCCATAACGGATGGTTTCTTCACTTGTACCGGCAGTACCTTGAACGATCATTGCAGAGTCGCCGCTAATGGCTGCAGCTAAATGTTCGCTGACCCAGCTCTTTGCAGTTCCGGGTAATCCATATAACAACAAAGCACGGTCTGTGGTAAGCGTAGCTACTGCAATTTCCATTAAACGCCGGCTGCCTATATATTTGGGAGAGATCTCAAAACCGTTTTTCAGTTTCCCGCCAACAAGGTAGGTGACAACGGACTGAGGAGACAAATGCCAGTTGGCCGGGCGTTTATCACTATCCGACCTTTTTAATTCTTCGAGTTCTTCTGCATATAGTTGTTCGGCTTGTGCACGGAGAATATTTGACATAGGTATTTTATTATTTATTGTTGAAAGTTTTAACTATGGGTTATTTGATTTTAGGATTCAAAAACTTTAGCGGTTTGACGTTTTAGGGTTAGTAATTTGGTTATGTATTCGGTGGTTTTGCTCCAGGCTATTTTGCTGTATTCGTCCGGAGGTGTGCATTTTTCCAGATCGGGTACGATACCAACAGGAATGAATTGCATATTTTGGTTGTAAAATGAATGATTGTATTGGTAAGGTCTTTTGGCCGTAAATTGAAAAATAGCTCTTGTTAATTCAGTGCTCCATTCCGCGGAGCTGCTGGTTATTAGTTCAATAATTACATATGGAGCAGTTTCATCAGATTTGAGAAACGGTATGGCATAAGCTTCCCATTCATTTTCTGGAAGCAGAGAAAAAACAGCAAGGTTGAGCGCCTTTTCATCCGCCTGGATAATTGCCCGTAACCAATCGGTGTCTTTAAACAAAGAAGCAGCCGAGCCCAATGCACGCAGGTATTTTTTGTTTTTGCCATTTCTGAATA
>CBKWHA010000084.1:0-20377 GCA_966674115.1 uncultured Chitinophagaceae bacterium | reverse complement strand
CGTTTGCCTTTTGAAAGTGAGTTGGCAAAAATGCTCAATAAAAACATTTTTGAAACCATCTACTTTGCGGCTATGTCTGCCAGTAAGGATCTGGCGAAGCAGCATGGCGCCTACAAAACTTTTGCAGGTTCACCTGTTTCAAAAGGTATCTTCCAGTTTGACATGTGGGGTGTATCACCCAGCGACCGTTGGGACTGGGCAACACTGAAAGAAGAAGTGAAGCAATATGGTGTTCGTAATTCTTTACTGCTTGCACCTATGCCTACAGCTTCTACTTCACAGATCCTAGGTAATAATGAATGCTTTGAGCCTTATACCAGCAATATTTATGTGCGCAGGGTATTGAGTGGTGAATTCATTGTCGTGAACAAACACTTGCTCAAGGACCTGGTAGAACTGGGCTTATGGAATAATGATATGAAAAATAAGATCATTGCTGCCAATGGTTCCATCCAGAATATTAAAGAAATACCAGCCGATATCAAAGAATTATATAAAACAGTCTGGGAAATCAAACAACGTTCACTAATTGATATGGCTGCAGACAGAGGCGCATTTATCTGCCAGTCACAATCATTGAATCTATTCGTCGATAACCCAACTACGGCCAAATTGACCTCTATGCATTTCTACGCATGGAAAAAAGGATTAAAAACAGGCATGTACTATTTGCGCACTCAGGCTGCTGCGCAAGCTGTTCAGTTTACTGTGGAAAAACAGGGCCACAACGAAACAGAGCTTTCTATACCAAAGCAGGATAAAAAAAATACAACTGCAACTTACAATGACAATGAATCCAATTTTGCAGAGGGTGCTGTTTGTACCATGCAGGATGGGTGTATCAGTTGTGGATCTTAACAAAATAAGGCATGCGGTCTTCTAATTGGTCGCATGCCTTTCGGCAATTTCGGTTGTACCATCTAGTTATTTACCCTTATTTATAAAAAATTTAAATATAAGAGTATGTGATTTTTGAGTAATGCGTTTTATTTTAGCCCAACCTTTATACCCTTAACTACGTACCATGGAGCCCAACTTTAAGAGCCATATGGCTCATATATTTTTTTGTATCCCTCTGTTCCTGATTTTCTTTTTTTCACCAATCAAAAGTTCTGGCCAATGTATTGCCAGTAGCGACCTAACCGGGAATACTTCCTCCAATGTAGGTGCGGTTACTGATATTCCATTTAATGGCATTAATGGTGGAGAACTAGCTTCTGTAGATGGAAATAGAGCTGAAGCTTCGGTTACATTGAACCTGCTTGGAAGCAGGCAAACAAGATTTATACAAGTAACCGGATTTAATTTTTCAATTCCATCTGATGCAACCATTTGTGGCATTACGGTAACTGTTGTGAGAAGGGCAACCACTAGTCTTTTAAGTATTTTCAATAAAGTAACCGATAATGAAGTAAGGCTCGTTAAAAATGGTGCCGTATCAAATCAGGAAAACAAAGCATCAGGCGAATGGCAAAACAACACAAATGAAACGGTTACTTACGGCGGCAATGATGATCTGTGGAGTGAAACAGCATTAACCCCTGCAGATGTGAACAGTTCAAATTTCGGAGTTGCCATTTCCGCAAATTTTGAAGCAGGGTTATTAGGAATCTTAGGACAGGTCTTGTTCACTGCAGAAATTGATATGATCAGCATGACTGTTCATTATAGTGTACCAGTTGTTTTACCTGTTACGCTTTATTCCTTCGATGCTAAACTTTCCAACAATACTGTTCATCTAAACTGGGGGCTTGCAGAGCAGGAAGAACATGCTAATGTTACATTACAACGGTCATTAAACAAAAGAGACTGGCAGGATATTTACCAATATTCTTTGCAAAATGCAACAAACCTTCAATATTACCAATTCAAGGATACACTGCATCTAAGCGGTGATTATACTTACCGGCTGAAATTAAAGGAAGCTACAGGAAAGATTACTTTTTCTCCTGTCAGAACCCTTAGTTTTAAAAATAATACTTCACTAATTGTTTACCCTAACCCGGCACAATCAAGGTTATCGGTTTCCGCTTCCGAGAGAATAGGGGAGGTTACTGTTACTAACTTGGTCCAACAGAAATTTGCGGTGCCTGTGATCCGGTTAACTGATCATAGTATAGTATTAAATATAGCACAGCTGCCCGCAGGTGTATATTTCGTCCATACGCAAAAAAACATTGCACGGTTTATAAAAGAATAAACCTAAAACACCATTGCTAACTCTATGATGTATTGCAAAATTCTCATTATTGACGATGATATTGATGATCGCGAATTTTTAATGGATGCATTGATCCATTCCGGGGTGAAGGCGGTAAAAGCCGTTTCATCAGCCGATGAAGCATTCGATTATTTACACATGATCCCACAGGATAGCGATTTGCCAAAGCTTATTGTTACGGATCTGAATATGCCGGGCACAACAGGCCTTCAGTTGTTACAATTACTGAGAGACCTGCCACGCTTTCAAAATATACCCGTTATCATTTGTTCCACCTCAGGACTTTCTCACGATATTTCCAGGTGTATCACATTCGGTGCAAAAGAATATGTGGTCAAGCCATGTGCCTTTGAAGAATATACACACATAGCCTTAAAAATGAAGCAGGTGGCTTGTGGTTAATATTTAGGCACGGTTATTTATTCTGCAAGGGATGTTGCAGTTGCGAGCACATTTTGAAAACCGTGCGGTATGAAGTCATTGATCCTTTTGTTTTTTATTTTCTTTTACCAGATCTCACAGGCCCAGGTGGATCGTGAAGAGCTGCCCGTAACCAATGACAGAATCATTAGACACAACAATAACAGCGTTATTCAAGGAAAAGTAATAGATGCCGTAACACATAAAGGCATTGGAGCAGCAACCGTACAATTGTATGCGCACTTATCAGATAGTGTGGCGGGTGCAAAAGACACACTCGTGAGCGGCATGTTTACCAAAAGCAATGGAGATTTTAATTTCAGTAACCTTCCACCGGCAGATTCTTTTCGCATCACGGTCTCCGGCATTGGTTATACAGAATGGCAAAAAAATATTGCCTGGAAGGGACGCAGATCTGTCTTGGACCTCGGCAACATTGCTCTGGAACGGGAGGCACAGGTTCTGGAAACCGTTAGTGTCACGGCACAACGGCCGGCTCTACAGATGGATATAGACCGCAAGGTGTTTTCTGTAGAAAACAGCCTGGTGGCTACCGGGGGTACCGCATTAGATGTAATGAGAAATATACCTTCCGTTTCGGTAGATGTGGAAGGAAATGTACTGCTGCGCAATGCCTCACCCCAGATCTTTGTAGATGGACGGCCTACCATTCTTACGCTAGACCAGATACCTGCCGACCAGGTTGACCGGGTAGAGCTGATTACCAATCCTTCCGCTAAATTTGATGCAGCCAGCTCGGCAGGAATTATTAATGTCGTTATGAAACGGAACCGCAGGGTAGGACTAAATGGTATTGCCACCATTGGCGTTGGTCATCCTGACCTGCTGAATGGAAACCTTACACTGAATGCCCGCCAGGGAAAATTCAACCTGTTTGCCATTGGCGGTTACAACCAGCAGGGCGGACGGGCAAAGGGCAAAACCCTGCGGCAAAACAAAGTGGATGGTGTGGTAAGCAATTATTTTAACCAGGTATCCTGGAATGATAGACAGCGGCGCTTTTCATCGGTCCGCTTTGGGGTTGATTTCTTTGCTACGAACCGGTCAACGCTTTCACTGACACAGAATATCGTGGCCGGAAGATTCAATAATAACGAAGAGCAGGACCAGGAATATCTAAACAGCAGCCATATACAGGAGCGCCTTGGAGAGCGGACAGCAGAAGGCAGATACCGGTTCAACCGCTACAATACCCAATTGAATTATCTACACAAATATCCGGAACAGGGAAAAGAACTGACTGCTAACATCAATTACAATTGGGGCGACGGGCGGGAAGCTGCCGATATCCTCAACAGGTTTTTCCTGCCTGATGGCTCGCCATTTGGTACTGACGCCCGTGTACGCAATGAGGGCCGCAACTATAGCGACCAATATACCTTCCAGGTGGACTTTGTTGACCCTATAAATGACGATTCTAAACTGGAAGCTGGAGTTCGATCCTACATCAATAAGCAAACCAGCTATTTTTCTTCATTTTCGGTTAATGATGGCTCGGAAACAATATTGCCTTTCAGTAATAATTATACATACGACGAAATGGTGAATGCTGCTTATTTTACCTATTCCAATAAAATAAAAACCTTTTCCTACCAGGCGGGGTTGCGGGTGGAACATTCAAGCTTTGAGGGGGAATTAATAGATAGCGCTCAGAAGTTTGGTTACGATTATCCCAAAACGTTAGACCGATTGTTCGATGCTTTATTTCCCAGCCTTTTTCTGACCAAGCAGGCAGGAGATGATCTTGAACTGCAGTTGAATTATTCGCGTCGTATCAGGCGGCCTGGTTTTTGGCACCTTAACCCCTTCATTGACATCAATGATCCGGTCAATCTGCGACAAGGGAACCCGGCCTTACGACCAGAGTTTACCAACTCTTTTGAATTCAATTACAACCAGAAATATAAGAAGGGCAGTTTCCTGGGGGTACTGTATTTCCGCAACAACCAGGATGATATCACCCGTTATAGCGATACCATTAGTACAGCCCGGTACCAACAATTGAACAATGCTGCAATAGATACTAATGCCATCCTGAATACATTTATCAATGCCCGTTATACAAACTATACAGGTATAGAGCTGACCTTGCAGCATAAGTTTAATGAACACTTAGATATTGTGCCTACAGTAAACCTGCAACACCGGAATGTAAGTGCTGACGTAGGAGATCTGAGCCTGAATAATAAGGGTTACAATTGGGAAGGCAAACTGACCATAAATTACAACTTTGGTGCAGCAAGAAGCATCCTGCTCAAAGACCTGGCCCTACAGTTTATGGGTGAATACGAATCGAGAGAAATAACAGCCCAGGGACGGAATGTGCCGCAAAACAGGATAGATTTTGCCCTCCGGAAAGATTTTCTGAAGGGCAATAAGGCATCTTTTACATTTAACATTAATGATGTATTCAACAGCTACCGTTTCGGCAACATCTTCGATACGGAAAACTTTTACCAGGAATCATACAGAAGAAGAAATGTACGCACCTTCCGCATCAGCTTTACCTATAAATTCGGAAAGCAGGATTTCGCTCTGTTCAGGCGGCCCGATATCCGCAGTGAGGAGAGGGGAGAAGAGGAATAATCATTTTGGTGCCAGCTTCAACAACAATCCAGGACCTTCTGTAACAGCATAAATGTATCCATCTGGGCTTTGAGCCACATGCCGTACGCGGCCTGTATCCTGTATCAATTGTTCCTCTTTTACATACTTGGTGCCGTTAAGTTCTACGCGGGCTATATGGCGGAAAGAAAGTGCCGCTACCATTAGATTACCTTTCCAGTCCGGGTAATGATCACTGGTCACGAGCATCATACCGCATGGTGCAATTGAAGGTACCCAATACCGAACGGGATTCTCTACCCCTTCCATTTCTTTATGCTCAGTTAAAATAGTTCCGTCATAGTTGATTCCATATGACGTTTTGGGCCAGCCGTAATTTTTTCCTTTCTCAATCAGGTTCAACTCGTCGCCGCCTTTGGGACCGTGTTCTACAGACCAGAGGCGATCATTGGCTGCATCATAAGCCATGCCCTGCTGGTTCCTGTGGCCATAGGTCCAGATGGTTGCTTTTGCTCCTTTTTGTCCTGCAAATGGATTATCGGCTACTGCGCGGCCATCATCATACATTCTATGGATCTTTCCATGATCATTATCCAGTTGTTGCACCTTTGGTTGTGTACCTCTTTCTCCAACACTTACGAACATAAAACCGTTCTTATCAAAAAGGACTCTGCTTCCAAAGTGAAAATCTGCCTTCAAATAGGGCTTTGCTAAAAAGATATCTTCTTTTTCTACAAGTTGATTGCCCTGGAGTTTAAAGCGCATTACGGCAGTTGTTGCCCCGCCTGTAACGGGTTTACTGTAGGTAATATAGATCCATTTGTTTTGCGCATAATTAGGATGCAGTTGAATATCCATTAAACCACCCTGTCCCTGGTTGAATACAGCAGGCACTCCTGTTAGCTTCTCCCCGGTAAACTTGTCATCTTTGAAAACAAGAATTTCACCCGAACGTTCCGTTACCAGCAACCGCCCATCCGGAAGCCAGGCCATGCCCCATGGGTTACGCAATTGGTCATATAGCTTCTGCACGGTAAAGCCGCCACCCTTAGCAGAATCAGCAGGGGCATTAGCCTCACTGTTTCCTACCTCATTACTATTACTATTACCATTACTAGACTGGCAGGCTGTGAGACTGCTCAGTGTAATAACTACTGCTACCGTGTAGTGAAAAAGCTTTTTCATTTAGATCCTTTCAATGGTTAAGAATTAATTGTATAGTTCCGTGAATTTAATAAAAAGACAGAATTCACTCTGCTATATATAATTGGCACCATATTTATCATTCTATCAATTTTAGAAAACATCAGGCTATGACACTATTAGGATTTTTAGTGCTCTTATTAATAGCTGCAATTTGCGGCTCCATAGGACAATCACTGGCAGGTTATGATTTGGGCGGGTGCCTCGTATCGATAATTGTTGGTTTTATCGGGGCATACCTCGGAATGTGGATTGCCGGAAAATTTGGCTTGCCCGAAATTTTTGCAATTTCTATCGAAGGCAAACCTTTTCCAATTGTGTGGGCAGTAATTGGCTCAGCCATATTTACACTGATCGTAGCCTTATTGCGAAGAGCATTTGTAGGGCCCAATAGGTATTAGGTTTATAAACTAACACTTATAAACGCAAAAGGCCCGCTTTATAAAGTGTATTTACCGGCTTATTGTCCCAAAATAATTCAAAATCTTCCAGACCGGCGTTTTCGTAATCAGCTTTGATCATTTGAATAGTAAGTGGCGTAGGGTTAAATACGCTGAGTTTTGACAGCATATTTGCCAGCCAGGCACCTTTTGCAGGTTCTACATTGATGGGGAGGGTAGTTTTTTTGGTTTGAAAGATCAGGGACATAACCTCCCAATGGTTACCTTTTTTAGATTTCAGTATGGTTTCCAACTTTGGTGGTTTACCCAGCCATATCACCTTGCTATTAGCGCCTCCAGTAGAGTATTCCGGTTCTTCAATAGCCTTCATGATATAATCTAGAGCAACACTCGTTTTAGGCACCTTGAAATCAAACCATTTCTGTAAAGGAGTATCAAAACATTGCGCATGCATATAGTTCAGCAGGGCTTTTTTCAACCCATACCCAAAGCGCTCATGGTGGGCGCCTGTAGGGTCGATATGCTCTATATCATTGTTGGCAAAACTGCCTGCAGCTTCCATAACCTTTTTTACTGAAAACTTTTCGGGTTCCAGGCCAATCGGGCTGTGTGCCGTCATGGTAAACAGGTGCCAGAAAGCAGACCGAAGGATACCCGCTTCAAAGAGCTGCCGCACCATTTCCAGCGAGTCAATGGTCTCCTGGTCGGTTTGTGTGGGGAAGCCGTACATTAAGTAGGCATGCACCATAATGCCCGCTTCAGTAAAATGTTTACACACCCGGGCTACCTGTGCCACGGTAATGCCCTTGTTGATCAATTTCAGCAAGCGGTCAGAGGCAACTTCCAAACCGCCGCTGACGGCAATGCAGCCGGAAGCTTTCAGCAACAGGCAGAGATCCCGCGAAAAGCTTTTTTCGAAACGTACATTGGCCCACCAGCTTACCACCAGTTTGCGGCGGATGATCTCCATAGCCAGTGACCTCATCAGGGCAGGCGGGGCCGCTTCATCCACAAAGTGAAAGCCGTTCTGCCCTGTTTGTGCAATCATTTCTTCCATTCGATCAACCAGCAGGGAGGCAGCAACAGGCTCGTAATTCTTGATATAGTCTAAGGATATATCGCAGAAGGTACATTTGCCCCAATAACAACCATGGGCCATGGTGAGTTTGTTCCACCGGCCATCGCTCCACAAGCTGTGCATGGGATTAACAACCTCAATAGCGGATATATATTGATCCAGGAAAAAATCACTATAATCAGGTGTACCTACCTGGCCTTGTTTATAATCGGTACAGGCGGTATTGTTGATATAAGTTACAATGCCATCGACAAGGGTAAAGGTCCGTTTCAATTCCTGCAGCGACTTTTTACCATCCAGGTGCTCTATGAGTATTTCCAAAGGCGCCTCGCCATCATCGAGTGTGATAAAATCGTAAAATTCAAATACCCGGGCATCGCTGAGGGAACGTAATTCTGTGTTGGCAAATCCTCCACCCATCACAACTTTAACACCAGGATAATTGTTTTGGATCCACTGACCACAACGCAGGGAAGTATACAAATTGCCGGGAAAAGGCACCGAGAGCGCAACCAGTTTAGGCTGAATAGCCTCCATCTTTTTTTGCAGGAGATCAATTAGGATATGATCAAGGTAGGTGTATTCCTGTTGCAGAGCAGTATATAATTCATCAAAGGAGTTGGCAGACCGTCCCAGGCTTTCTGCATAGCGGCTGAAACCGAAATGCTCATCCACGGTTTCCTTGATCAGGTCGCCCAGGTCCTCAAGATACATGGTGGCAAGGTGTTTTGCCATATCCTGCGTACCCATGCTGCCGAATGCCCATGCCAGGTCATCGAGTTGGGCAAAACGACCTGCTTCTGGCAAAAAATCCCTTTTGCAAATAAGGTGGGCAAGCGTAGGGCGCTTGCCTTGCAGAAAAAGCACAACATCATCAATGGCATTAATATAATCGTCCTTTAGTGCAATAATTCTTTCTGCATTGGCAGAATAAGCCTGTTGCCGGCCTTCTATATGTGCAAAGAGTTGTTGTAAGCCATTTTTGCAGAAAAGCGCCAGTGTAACTTCAATACCCAGGTCAGCCTGGTAAGATTTTATATTTTTTGTGTTTAAAAAACCTTTCAGGTAGGCGGTAGCCGGGTAAGGTGTATTGAGCTGTGTAAAAGGAGAGGTTATCAGAAAAACAGGTGCTTTCAAATCGGCTTATTTATCCGCAAAAATATTATTAAGTAATTGGAAAATCATTTCAGCCAAAAACATCTCAGTTATACAAAGAGAAACATTGGCAAAGGAGTATTACTCTTTGGTCAGCGTGAAATTGTACCTTTTATTCGATTTGCGCGGAGTGCCCGTGCTGGACAGAACCGGGTTAAGGCGCGGGGCATCAACGGTAAGCCTGTCCTTAACCTGTTGTTGCAGGAACGAATTTTCCGGTGAAACAGCCACATCGGTAACTTCTACCTGCCCATCAGTACCAATCACATAAGTAACTGTAATATAATAAGTTTCACGTTTGATTTTTTTAGAAGGTAAAACTTCTGCTTTCAAAGTACTGGCAACAGTGTCCACATACTCCTTCCATAATACATTGTTGTTCTTCGGTGCAGGGGTATTTTCTTTTGCAGCATTTTCAGTGGCTTCCGGTGCCTCAGAATCAGTTACTCCTGAGATACTATCTTTCTTGTCCATATCGGTTATAGCAGTCTTATCGGTTGGAACGGTTAAGTTATTGGTGGCAGAGTCCCCTGTTAAAGCTATCAGCTTTCTTTTAGCAGAATCACTAGCCAGGCTATCAGTTGCAGCAATTAAACTTGTAGAATCTACCTGTGTAGTGGTATCTAATTTGGTCAGATCATCCCCTTTCCGGATTACCGTGCCTGGTTTACTCTTCAGCTTTCCACCATACAGGGCCTCTTTCAGCGATTGCCCATGGGCAAAAACAGAACTGATCAGCAACAAAAGCAATAATCCTTTTTTCATGGTTGTTTTCCTCTTTTCTTTAAAGTTAGGAAGCTATTCTATTAGTGCCTTCCTAAATAATTTAGTGCAACAAAATCTCCTGTCTACAACGTAAGTCCCGTATAATTTATTATACAATGGCATTGCCAGGCTTTAATCGCTCATAATAACTCGCCCTTTATTTCCTTTAAGAGATCTCCCCACTATTTTACAACTGCTATATATTGGCTGAAGTGCTATTTAATAACTTTGAATTAGAACATCAGTTGGAATCCTGAGTGCCTGGTGCAACTGACGAATCATTTCCAGTGTCAACTTACGTTTTTTGTTCAGGATTTCGCTCGCTCTGCTTTTCAGTCCCACAACTTTTGCCAAATCTTTTTGATTATAGCCTAATTGTTCCATTCTAAATTTAATAGCTTCAATTGGGTCTGGGTAATCAATAGGATAATGCTCTTGCTCGTATTTATCAATGAGAATGCCTAATACTTCTAATTCGTCACCTTCCGGCGTTCCGGGCTTAGCATCAAAAATAGCTTCCAGCCTGTTCATGGCAGCCTGATAGTCTTTCTTTGTCTTTATAGGTTTAATAATCATTGTACTTAAATTTTTGTGGCGCCTATTTTGTTATATTGGGCATGGGTACCAACAAAACGTATCCAAACCATGCCATAAGGGTAGTTGATTTTCACAATCAAACGGTAGTGATTGCCTTTGACGTTGAAAATTACTCTATTATCCTCCAGTATAGATGCACTGGATAATCCCTTTTTATGTCCTTCGGTCCTTTCTATTTGGCATTTTCCGCTTCCTGATATCAAGCTTTGATAGGTGGAAGTTAATTAAAGTTATGGTGTTGAGAATATGTACTACTTCCGATATGACTGCAAGCTGCTGTAGTATCAGCCTTATTTGTAACAGTTTGTTTGAGGTATTTTTGCCACCTGGGAAAAGTAAAAATAACGCAGGGTCTCGTTGCCCGGCCTAAATGCCTAAAACAAAGACCCCACTGTGACAAATAAAAGCCAATCGCTTACTGGGCTGCATTAGGGACCTTGCTATTATTGGGCTCTTTGGGACGCGGTCTTTCCTTGCCGGATTTGACAGTACGGATCACAGACCGCACAATATCCAATACCGGCCCTCCAATTCCCAGTCGCTGTGCATTGGAATTGGCAGCCACAACTACCCAGCTTGTCGGATCAAATACAATATAACTATCTGGCTCATACGCAGCCGAAGCAACCACACTATCCGGTACATAGACCTGTATCCTGGTTTGCTTATAGTTATGGGGAAGGTACCGCACATAATAGCCCTCCTGTTGTCGAAACCACTGATCCTGCCTGAGGTCGGTGCGCCAAATCTGGGCAGGTGTGTTTACCACGGCTAAGCGCTCAAAGACTTCATAAGACCGGACACTCAGATCAAATAGCTGCCGGATATCGTTCTGGCTATTGGATGCGGGCACCATCCTGGCCACTGTTTTTACTACCCCCAGCACACCTCCTTGCAACTGGAATACCTGCTTGGGAGAAAGCAATTGCATGGCGGTATATTGTACGTCAGGTGCAAGCTTATGAAAATCGGAATGGCTGACCACAGCCCATAATAATAGCTGGACGTTTTTCTGCTCCAGTTGAGATTCTTTCCGCGAATTCAAAAGAATGGTTTGGATCAGGTCTTTCCGCGCGCCCTCCAATGGTGCCTGGAAATACACATCCTTGGCGGATGGCCCCGGCGTTCCAGGTTGGAGGCAATAAGTCTTGAAATCGGCTTCATACCATCCAGGCGCTAAAACAAAGGCGCCATCTTCGGTCCTGGGCTGCTCCATCAAGGAAACCGGTGATGTACCGGCCGGCAAATCCGGCTGCATGATCAATGTGGTATCCACGTCGCTAAAACTGGAGGTAACTGACGGCATGGTGCCAATGCTAATCCTCTTATCAGTGCCTGCACTCTTGTGATGTGCGGTAGAAGCACAGGAAGATAAGATGACAACAAAGAATAGGCATCTGAGTAAATGTTTGTGCATAAGGTACGTTTTAAAAATTCCACAAAACACTACTACAAGATGGAAACTTATTTGCTGATTTAAAACTAATTACTCTGCAAATGAATGTTAATATTGGAGGGCATGCCTGTCCTGGTCTTGGTTTTTTTTAAGATGTCTCGTTCATTTATTTGATTGCACTTTTTATACTACTGCTTTAGAAAAGGCTGCATATTCTTTACAACGTTCAGGCGCTATAACTTTTTGTCAAACAAGAAAGGTAGGACAACCGAGGAAAACATCTTTGAGTTGAATATCAAACCTACATGGTTACAATTCGGAATGATGGCCAACTGTGAATTTGGAATTAACTTATAAATACGCACAAATTCCTCTGTTTGCATATACTCATCCCGGTCGCCTCCTACAGTTAATACCGGACACTTGATGCCTTTTACTTTTTCTTCTTCAACGTACACCGGTTGCAGCCAGGAATCCTTCAACCTTTCTATTAATTCATTGTAGCTGTTTGGTGTGGGCATCAGTTTTTTTCGTGCTTGTACCAAATCCGGAAGCATTTTTTCATAATCGTCACCCGTATATTTCCTTAGTCCATCAATGGCCCCTGCTCTGTAACCGGAGGTGTCAATGGCGCCACCCATAGCAACGGCCATTTTAACTATTTCAGGATGGTAAGCAGCCAAATAATAAGTGGTAATGGCACCCGCACTAAACCCCACAACCGCAACACTGTCTACTCTTTCCTGTTTTAAAATGGCCATTGCGTCTTCTGCAAATAATTGGTACGAGTACTTTTGGGTTCCAATTTCCGACTTCCCATGGCCACGCATGCCTGCCGCAATCACCTTGAAGTGTTTTGCAAGCAGCGGAATGTATTGATCGAACTCTGAAATGTATCCAAAGGTGTCCCCATGCAGCAATAGCAACGGTTTGCCTGATCCATAAACTTCATAGTACAACTTAGCATCACCCACATTGATGTATTTTCCTGCCTTTGGGTTGTCCCCATAGGGAATCGCCTGGCCAAATGCAATATGTTGGAAAAAGAAAAGCAACAACAGAATGATAGCTCGTTTCATATTTATATTTGAATTGGAAAGTTTGATAGAATGACGTTAGCAGTTCAAGTTTTTTATCATCAAGTTTATACTATTTGTAAATCACTTCATAGTTTTTAAAATTTTGCCGCCAATTATCTATAGTCTTTGGTAGTCTATTTTTATATTCTTTGTTGTTGGTAAAGTAGTACACTTTGTTATCATCTATTACAGCCGCCCAAATGTTGCACGTAGCCCTTGACATTATCTATTACAAGAAAAGCGCTCATCTATATTATTGAATTGCCTCCAAATTGCATGATCGTATGGCTTAGGTGATAGTTCTATAATGACTGCTGTTTTGTTTTTCAAACTGCATTCTTTGACGTGAACTAAAGTATTTAAAACCATAGGATTTTGTGTCATGTAGTCAAGCATTTGAATGCTCCCGCTAAAGGTTTGTAGATCACCACGAAACGTTTTTATCTTTTTGATGGTTGCCTTGGTTGGAACAATCTTATTTTCAGGTATTTTCCTTTCAATGATATTTCTGTTTACCAAACCCGAATAATATACATTTAAATTAACTTGTAAACTTTCGGCGTCTATTTTTGGTGTTCCATCTAACCACCACAAGAACATGTATGACCAATAATCTTCCTTTTTGCTGTTTCCCCATCCTGATGCAAAACGGATGTCTTCTACTCCTGTAAAGGTCATAGAAGAGGCAAAGTCGGCAGGTAAAGAAAACCTTTCCACTTCCCACCCTTTTGGAATACTCAGCACATAGGGTGGCGACCAGGTATTGGCGTCAAAAATATTCAGGTTCTTTTTTATCCAGTGAATGCATTCTACTTCGTCCACAATCGATATTGTGCTGGGATGCCTGATACCGTTATTTCTCAACCCCTCCTTTTTAGAAGAAACAAACTCGGCCTTATCGTTTCCGAGAAGCAGTAAGCGATTAATCAACTCCGAGCCATCCGGCAGTTTAGTATCATAAAGGCTATTGCGCCGGTTTTTTAATTGCCATTCTATATCGGAATCATAATATAACCGGACTGTAACATTTTTCAAGTATTGTTCATTACCTACGGCATCACGGTCTTCTCTAAAAAATGGGGTCAACGTTTTGTATCGATTCCTGTTTTGGTATATACTGCCGTTTTCTTTTGTCATGGTTTCCAGATAATACTTTGCATCACCTACGGCGCCGGGCCAAAAGTTCTTTTTGATTTGCTGCTCTGACCAATACCACAATCCAAAAAGATCAACAGGGGTGTCAATTCCAAAAACAACACTCGGCTGGAGCGGATATTGCGATGGATGTTGATAGGAAAGTTCCGTATAGCGAAGTGCAATATTTCCGGCTTCACCATAACCCGCAAGGACAAATTTTGAAACGTCCATGGTATACCTTTTCTGTAAATTCTTTATAACTACATTTAGTCGATTGATAGCAAAGCTGTCCGCATACAGCTTTTGCTTCATGGGTACAACTACGGTAAGCAGATCATTGGTATAAGCAACGTTATGCAGCTTGGTTTCTGTTAATAACTTTTCAGGAGACAAAAAGCTCGTTAAAAGTACTAGTGTGCCTTTTATGGTTTTTGACTCGGGTGTAACGGCCAAATAATAACCCTCTATATTGTCCGTACTATCGAATGCTATTCGGTGGATATTTTGGGATGATGATTTTTCAGGTAAGAAAAAGGAAAATAATACTGCAAATGCAAAAATCCGTATAGTCATAATAGTTGTTATTATGTTTGAACAACGATTTTAGGGTTTTAAGAAGGACGGGCATTTGGAAACATGTCGCTTCACTTTTGCACCTCCGTTGAGGAGTGTTCTAATGTTGAAAGATAGTTATTAAACCCGACTTTTTAGAAACCACCGTTATGTGTTGTTTAGTGTTGTCACTTTATTACTGCTGGCAAGATATATTCTGATAGCATTTTTGTAACCTGAGTGTGTGCATAGGGCTGCCCATAAGCAATAGCAGTGATAACAACGACTATATGAAGCTCTTTGAATATCAAAACGTAATTACCGCCATTACCTGCGCAATAGAAAGCTTCGTAAGATTTATTATTTACTTTAAAGCTTTTGTACCAAAACAAATAGCCATAAAATTCATCGTTTCCTCCTCGAATCTGCTTCTGTTTTGTAAAGGTTTTATCTACCCATTCTTTGGGAATTATTTGTTTCCCATTCCATAATCCTCTATTCTTATATAACTGTCCATATTTTGCAAAATCCAAAGCATTCATTTGAATTCCGCCTGCTGTATTTGGCACATGTTGAGGCGTATATTGCCATTTGTAATTTTCCGGTATGCCTGCGGACTTATGCCTATCATTTCTTTGAAACATCTAATAAAATGGCTTTGATCGGAGAAGCCGCACTCAAAACTAATGTCTGTTAAGGAGTTCTTTTTATTAGATAATAAGGATAATGATTTTTCAATTTTTAGTTTCCTGATATATTGGCCCAGGCCGCATTGGAAGTATTTTGAAAACTCTCTTGAAAGGTGTGCCGGGTGAATATTTAATGTATCAGACAACTTATTTTTTTTACCCATGATGGTTTTCTTTTTGACAAGATTTCCTGTACATGGTGCATCCCTACTAATGTTTGCAATAATAACACATGTATAGATAAAGCTGTTGTACCATCATTAATTTTTGTTTCTCTAAAAATTTTATAGAGCAGAAATTTAAGGTCAGGATTTGAAATGTGGATGTTCCCCTGTAAATTATTTAAGTCAATGGAAAAATTATCTAACCATTTTTGCTCCAACTCAACGTGGAAACCACGGGTAAAGCCATTGGGTTTAATGTTATAATGGGGCTCTTGCCAGTTATGAAATAATAGCGTACCTGCTGAACAAGTATAAACTTCCTTTTATTACCTTCAATCACATTTCCTTGTAGGATAAAAAGTGAAATATGGATTTTCGTGGTAATGCCAATCCACTATTTCGTGAGTATATTGCGTGTCTGTCAGCGTGATGCCGTCCAGACAAACTATCTCAATTAAAGTTACTCATCCGGAGTAATCCTTCAAAACCAGAATACCTTTGCCTCAAGCTTTAACTCATTTCTATGGCTTACATTCAGGGTACAGATCGCTTGCAAACAGCGCCGTTGTGCCTGGAGGACTTCATCGCCCCGGATGCACCCGTTAGAGTAATATTTTACGCAGTTGTTGGTGCAACCACAGCTCAAAGGCTCAGAGAACACCAACAACGAAATAAAAAATAATCATAAATTTAATTACATAATCATCAGTTCTAAAAAACAACCATTTTCCTTTGCTAAAAAAGCTTTTCATACTATTGCTGGGTTTGCCAGTTTGGGGGGTCTGCCAAAGCTACAATTATAGATTTAACCAGATTTCAGTCATCAACGGTTTATCAAACAGCCATGCTAAAACTACCTTACAAGACTATCTGGGATTTATATGGATCGGCACAGAGAACGGTTTAAACAGGTACGATGGTTATTCCTGCAAAGTATTTAAGCATCGTTTAAATGATTCCAGCAGTTTACCACACAATGAAATTTATCGCATTTTTGAAGATTCTGGTAAAAATCTTTGGGTTTGCACCGCTTCTGGCCTATGTATGTATGACAGAAATACCAACTCCTTCATCAACCATACAGAAATTAAAAGGCCATCAAGAGTAATCAATTTGGTTGAGGATAATGATAAAACGCTTTATACATCCGCCAGCACAATAGTTTATGCAAAACGCAAGAATGATAAGAAATTCAGGTACCTCTTCGAATTTTTAAAGGATGATGAAATAACAGCGATGTATATTGATACCCGGGGAATTTGCTGGATGGTTACCAGAGAGAACTTTATTTACAATTATGACATCAAACTAAAAAGACTAACTGAGCGGAAAGATATTCCAGTAAAAGATATCAATTGTATTATTGAAGATCGTGATCATAATATCTTATTCGCAACGGTTAACGGCATTTACTGCTATTCCACAAAAGATAATAAACTGGTGCCTTTTCTCAAAAAGTCTGAATTAAATGTCCACATTAACCATATTAGTGAAGATGAATACGGAAGAATATGGGCTGGAACAGTGAACAAAGGCCTTTATGTTATAGATAAGTCCAGGACTAACATTTACCATTACACGCATCATACAGGAGATCCGGAAAGCTTAAGCTCGAATTCTGTAGATAACATTTATATAGACAGGAACAAAAATGTTTGGCTATGTACTTATGCGGGTGGTGTAAATTTGTTAACCGAACGCAATTTTGACACCTATAGAAGCAATCTGGCATCGCAAAATAGTTTAAGCAATGACAATATCGCCTCCTTAGGCGAAGACAATCAAGGAAATATCTGGATAGGAACAGACGGTGGAGGATTAAACAAGTTCAATCCAAAAACTAAAAATTTTACCAGGTATCAGGCTTCACCTGCTATTGCTAATACTATAGGTGCCAATGTAGTTACCTCAATTTTAATTGATAACAAGGGAACTATGTGGCTTGGATTTTGGGATGGAGGGTTCGATCATTATAATCCTGTTACTAATAAATTTACCCATTACAAAAAAAGCGACAAAAACGGCCCCGGTAAGGATTTAATAAACCCCAATGTGATGTATCTTTTTGAAGATAAACAGGGGAATATCTGGGTACAAACATTGACCGGGCTGATGCTTTTTGACCAGAAAGCAAACCGCTTAATCGATTACTCTACCGGCATGCCCGGCCGGTCTAATTATATTACAGATATGCTCGATGCCAGCGATGGAAATCTGTATTTAGCTTCCTGGGAAGGATTACAAATACTGGATAGAAAAAGTAAAAAAAGGATAAGTTTTATACATAACGACAAAGACCCAGGGTCTATTTGTAATGACAAGCTTTATACGGTAACTGAAGATAGTAAGGGCAGAATATGGATAGGCACGAGTGATGGATTTTGCTTATTCGATAAAAAAAGCAAGAAGTTTTCTAATATCTATGTCAAAGACGGTTTACCCAGCGATATAATTTATGGAATTTATGAAGACAGAAAAGGAAATTTATGGCTGAGTACAAATAACGGAATTTGCAGCTATAACCCTAACACCAAGGAAATAAAAACATATGATATAAGCGACGGTATTCAGGGCAATGAATTCAAAGTAAATGCACATTTAAAGCTGAAAAACGGTGATCTTGTATTTGGAGGAATTAATGGATTTACTATTTTTAATCCGGATAAAATCACAGAAAATAAGAATCCTCCTCCGGTAGTATTTACAGACTTTCAAATTTTTAATTCATCGGTTAATTCCTCAGATCCTCAATCCCCACTAAAAACTGATATCAGTTTGACTAAGGAAATTACTTTAAACTATGATCAATCGGTATTTACCATAGAATTTTCAGCATTAAATTACATATCGCAGCAAAAGAACCAGTATGCCTATATTCTTGAAAGGTTTGAGAAAAATTGGAACAAGGCCAGTAAAAACCGTAGAGCCACCTATACCAACTTGGATCCCGGAGAATATACTTTTAGAGTAAGAGCGTCTAATAATGATGGTGTATGGAATATGGCCGGAAATTCTATAAAAATAATTGTTACTCCCCCCTTCTGGTTAACGTGGTGGTTTAGGTTATTGGGCTCCTTGGCTATTGTAAGTGGCATCTACTTTTTTTTCAAATACCGCACCAGACAAATCAGGGCTCAAAAAGAGGAACTTGAAAAAGTGGTAGCCGAGCGGACTGAACAAGTTGTGAGACAATCGGAGCATCTTCAGCAGCTAAATGAGGAGCTACAGGTTCAGGCAGAGGAATTAAAGCTGAAATCAGATCTGGAACAGCAGGCCCGGGAGGAAGCAGTGAAAGCTAATCAGGCTAAAAGCGCTTTTTTAGCCACCATGAGTCACGAAATACGCACCCCCATGAACGGAGTTTTGGGCATGTCTTCGCTATTATGCGCCACCCGGTTAGATCATGAGCAAAGAGAATACGCTGAAACCATTCGCAACAGCGGCGAGGCTTTATTAAGTGTGATTAACGATATCCTGGACTTCTCTAAAATTGAGTCGGGAAATATGGAATTGAATCCGCATCACTTCGACCTGCGTAAATGTATTGAAGAGGTAATGGATTTGTTTGCAGGCAAAGCTGCACAAACTGGCATTGATCTGGTTTATCAAATTGATGATAAAGTATCACCATCCCTTTTTGCAGATAGCTTACGTTTGAGGCAGGTGCTGATAAATTTAATAGGAAATGCTATCAAGTTTACCAAACAAGGTGAAGTATTTCTTGGAATCAACCTTATTAATAGGCAACAAAATGATCTGGAAATTGGCTTTGAAGTAAAAGACACTGGAATCGGGATTCCGCAAGATAAGCTCCATCGTCTTTTTAAAGCTTTTTCGCAAGTAGACACCTCTACAACCCGGCAATATGAAGGGACAGGTTTAGGTCTTGTCATCTGTGAACGATTAATCAAGTTAATGGGCGGCGAAATTAAGGTTGAAAGTGAAGAAGGACGAGGAAGTACCTTTAGCTTTAATATTCATTGCAAAGCCGGGGAACAGCCGATACGTCATGGGGTAAATCTTGAATTTTCCGGAGAAGGAAAAAAGGTATTAATTGTAGATGACAATGAAACAAACCTGCAAATTTTAAGAACCCAGCTGGAACAATGGAGGCTTAGTACGGTCACTGCTTCATCCGGTGAAAGAGCATTGGAAATTTTAGACAGGGAAAAGAACTTTGACCTGGTAATCACTGATACGAACATGCCGGGATTAGGTGGTGTGCAGCTTTCCAAAAAAATAAAAGAAGCAAATCCTCTGCAGAAAGTGATTTTGTTGAGCTCGATAGGAGACGAGAACTCCAAAAAATTTGGGTCCCTATTTACTGCAATTCTTACCAAGCCGGTAAAACAGCAGCACTTATTAAGGGTGATGCAATTGGAGTTAAAGCAATTTAGTCAGTCAGAGCCCATCCCTGAAAATAAACAAGCGAATTTATTGTCAGAGGAGTTTGCGGTTAATTATCCTCTAAATATTTTGATAGCAGAAGACAATCCTATTAACCAAAAACTGATTATTAAAGTATTAAATAAACTAGGTTATAAGCCTGATCTGGCCAATAATGGACAGGAAGTTTTGGAAATGCTAGAGAAGAAAGCCTATGAGGTAGTTCTGATGGATGTCCAAATGCCCGTTTTAGATGGAATAAGTGTAACAAGAAAAATCAGGAGTGACTTTGAACGGCAACCTGTAATTATAGCCATGACCGCTAATGCCATGCTGGAAGACAGGGAAGAATGCAGATCAGCAGGGATGGACGATTACCTATCCAAACCTATAAATATGAAGGAACTAATTAACATTCTTAAAAAGACCAGCCTGGCAAAATAAAAGGTACGTCAGTCCCGTGAGATAATATGAGCTTGCTGAGCCAATGTGGCGGCTCTTTAAACTGAAATAGCTACGAATTAATCAGCGAAATAAATCCGAATGTG
>CBKWHA010000083.1:0-20447 GCA_966674115.1 uncultured Chitinophagaceae bacterium | reverse complement strand
GCAGTCACCCTGAACTTGATAACCGCATCAAGAATATAAGGAAACATAGTTCGTGTAGCCAATCATCTCCTACTCAAAACTTGGAACTGAAAACCTTGTTTTTGAAACTGAAGACGGCGGAATAAAGAAGAAATATCTTAAAATTTTCCCTATTTTGTACTGTTCGCCTTGCAATTCTAACTTCATTTCCCCTTACCTTTGCGGTCCTTTCACAAACTATGGGTGTGGTGACCTGTAGAAAACTGAAAACAAACCTGGTTCTCCACAGGTGATTTTAGAACGTGAAAAAACTTATTATACATGAAACGTACATTTCAACCGCATCGCAGACGTCGTAAAACTGTTCATGGTTTCCGTAAGCGCATGCAAACAGCCAATGGCAGAAAAGTGTTAGCAAGCCGTCGTGCAAAAGGCCGTAAGAAACTGACTGTAAGCGACGAAAGGAAATTAAAATAGAACGATGAAGGCCCGCGAGGTCTTTTAACTTTTTACATTGAATAGCTCCGGTACCGGGGCTATTTTTATTAATAGGCAATAAGCAATGGGTTATGAGTTACGGGTTACGGGGATATTGCTGATTTTGGGATTTTGAGATTTTGGGATTTAGCGTACCATATTATCAATTGAAATTGGTAGAATTGATCAAATAAAATGGCCAAGGAATTTGCATTAGGGAAAGATGAAAGGCTGAAGAGCCGTAAGCAAATAGAAGCGCTGTTTACAAGCGGGAAAACTTTTATGTGTTTTCCCTTGCGTATTTCCTTCCAGTTCTCGCCCCTGGCAGAAGGAGAAAGCAGCAGTATGCAAATTGGCGTGTCGGCCAGTAAACGGCATTTTAAAAAAGCAGTAGACCGTAACCGTATCAAACGGCTACTCCGGGAGGCTTACCGGCTGCAAAAGAAAGATATTATATCTACCCTACAGGCCAATCATTTAAAGGGAGAGGTATTTTTTATTTTTGTAGACAAGTTGCTACCAACTTACCCAACTGTTTTTGAGGCCATGACCAAATGCCTGAGACTTTTACAGAAAAAAGCAGAAAAAAGAAATGAAACAGGTGCTTAAAATACTGGCCCTACCTTTTATCGGTCTCATCCGGTTTTACCAACTGGTGATTTCACCATGGATTGGGCCCTCCTGCAGGTATACACCGACCTGCTCTCAATATGGACTGGAAGCTTTCAGGAAATACGGAGTTTTTAAAGGATTTTGGCTGACGGTGAAACGCATCAGCCGCTGCCATCCCTGGGGTGGAAGCGGATATGATCCGGTTCCGTAATCTATTTAATAAAAAAGCTGGCCCTTAAGCCAGCTTTTTTATTAAGATTTATTATTTACTCGCATTTTCAAAACGCTCGCTTACTTTATTCCAGTTGATCACGTTCCAGAATGCGTTCAGGTATTCCGGGCGGCGGTTTTGATATTTAAGATAGTAGGCGTGTTCCCAAACATCTACACCAAGAATAGGTGTGCCTTTTACCTCGGCAACATCCATCAATGGGTTGTCCTGGTTAGGCGTAGAAGTCACTTCCAATCTTCCATCTCTTACGATCAGCCATGCCCAACCGCTACCGAAACGGGTTGCGCCAGCCGTGTTGAACTTCTCTTTGAATGCATCGAAAGAGCCAAAGGTTTGGTTGATAGCTTCGGCCAAGCTGCCGGTAGGTTGTCCACCTGCGTTAGGGCCTAATATTTCCCAGAAGAAAGTGTGGTTCCAGTGACCGCCACCGTTGTTGCGTACTGCAGTAGAAATGGAACCTGCATTTGCGATCAGCTCTTCGAGGCTTTTATTTTCGTGTTCAGTACCGGCAATAGCTTTGTTCAGGTTGTCAATATAAGCCTGATGGTGCTTGCCATGGTGGATCTGCATTGTTTGTGCATCAATATAAGGTTCTAAAGCTTCGTGTGCATAAGGCAACTGAGGTAAGGTGAATGCCATAATGATTTTCGTTTTAAAATTTACAATTAAAGTTTGTCTATCGTTTCCTTAGGAGGCACAAATGTAAATAATTGAAAGGAACGTCATTCCATTCATTTTCTCCGCTGGCGGAAAAACTCTTTCATCAATTCTGCACATTCATTTTTGAGTACACCGGTTTTCAACAAGGTTTTAGGATGAAAAGGAGAAGTATCCCCTGCTACCCTCTTGTACCCGTTCTTTTCATCTGCGGCACCATAAACAATACGGCCAATCTTGCTCCAGTAGAGGGCGCCTGCACACATGACGCATGGTTCAACAGTAATATATATGGTAGCATCAGGCAGGTATTTACTGCCGAGGTAGTTAAAAGCAGAGGTCAATGCAATGATCTCTGCATGTGCTGTCGGATCGTTCAGTTTTTCTACCTGGTTGTACCCACGGGCAATGATCTTATCATTGAGCACAATAACAGCACCCACAGGCACTTCGTCTTCATCAAAAGCATTCTGAGCCTGTACCAGAGCCTGCTTCATATAGTGTTCGTCTGTCATAAGCTATTTCAATTTCTCATTTTCCTGGTGCCTGTTGGCATCGCGGATGTTTTTCTTTTCAAAATTCTTTTGCAAGGCTTCGGTAAGATCGACACCGGTTTGGTTAGCGATGCACATCAACACCCAAAGCACGTCGGCTAGTTCGTCTGACAAGTTCTTATCCTTATCACTTTCCTTAAATGATTGTTCCCCATAGGTCCTCACCATAATCCGACTTAGCTCCCCTACTTCTTCCATTAAGATACCCAAGTTGGTCAGTTCATTGAAATAGCGGACTCCTACTGTCTTGATCCATTGGTCTATTTGCGTTTGTGCATCCTTGATGGTCATAACTTTCCTATTGGGTTATTCAGTTTTATGTTCATAAATGTTGCAACCGATACTGCCCGCTTCTTCATCTTTTCAGCTTTGCTACCTTCAAAAAATTCATCGACGGTCTTGTGAAAAACCTCCACCCAGCGGTCCAGATGCTTTTTTTCTATGGGAACGATCTGGTGAATATGCTGATGAATTGCCAATACATTTTTCTGATAAGTATGCAGGTCGAATACAACAGATTCCCAAAAGTCTGTGATCACAGGCAGATGTTCGTCAAGGTTCAAAGGAACTACTTCCGTGAAGAACCGGCCTATCAATTCATCCTGGAAGACCTTTTCATAAAAAGCTGTCAGCATGCGTTCGAGGTCGGCTCTTGTTTCCACATCTCTCATCATCACTTTACATTTTACGTTCTAAATATTATGATCAATGTTCCTTTTCATTCTCTATTCTTACTATCAATTACTATAGTCACCGGGCCATCGTTCAGCAGTTCCACTTTCATATCGGCACCAAAAATTCCTGTTGTAATGTTCTTACCCAGGTCTTTTTGCAATTGAGCGATCATTTTTTCATATAAAGGAATGGCAATATCCGGCTTACTAGCACGGATATAACTTGGTCGATTGCCCTTCTTAGTACTGGCATGTAGTGTAAACTGACTCACCAACAGGATATTGCCATCCACATCAATAACAGAACGGTTCATCACTCCGGCTTCATCATTAAATATACGCAGGTTGACAATTTTGGCACTGAGCCAACGAATATCCTCTTCTCCGTCTGCATCTTCAATTCCCAGCAGCACCAACACTCCCTCTCCAATCTTACCAGTCACCTTTCCATCTACAGTAACGCTTGCTCTTGAAACTCTTTGAATAACAACACGCATATGAAATAAGTACGAGGTGCGAAGTTAGAGGTACGAGGTAATTAAAAAGTACAGAGTGAGGGACAACTTTATACCTTCGTGATTATGATTGATTTTTCTTCTGAAATAAAGCTACAGACCACCCGTAGTGGTGGTAAAGGCGGGCAAAACGTGAACAAGGTGGAAACGGCTGTAATTGCTTTTTTTGATATAACCGGATCTCAATTACTTTCAGATGAACAAAAGGAAATTATCCGCCATAAACTTGTCAACCGTATCAATTCAGAAGGGCAGTTGGTTGTAAAAGCACAAATGCACCGTACACAATTGGCCAATAAGGAAGAGGCTGTAAAAAGGATCAATGATCTGATTGGCCAGGCGATCAGGAAAAAGAAATTGCGCATTGCCACCAAACCTTCGAAACTGTCAAAGGAGCGGCGATTGGAAAGCAAAAAACGTTTTTCGGAAAAGAAAGATAGCCGAAGGAAATTCAGGGCAGGAGATTTTTAACAGTTCACGAGTTCTCGAGTTGGAAGGTTAAGATTGGGCGTTTAAGGAGCTCTTTTACTAAGAAATAAAAACTCGTAACCTAATTTTGCCGTTTTTAAAATTTTCACATTGAGCGGAATCAAAAAACTAGCGGGGCAAACAGCCATTTATGGGGTCAGCACTATATTGGGGCGGTTTCTGAATGTATTTCTTACTTTCTGGTTAACCTATGAATATGGTGCGGAAAAGTTTGCCATCTTTTCGCTGGCTTACGCTTATGTGGCCTTCCTCAATGTCATCTTCACGTATGGAATGGAGACTTCTTACTTCCGTTTTGCATCAGATGAGCGGTTTAAAAAAGATGTGTACAATACTTCGCTGCTTTCCATTTTTCTGACGACCTTAATTTTTAGTGGTGCTATGATCTTTTATGCACCAGAGATTGCCGATTTCTGGCGGGTACCTGACAATCCGGAATATGTTACCTGGTTTGCCTGGATCATTGGGCTGGATACCTTGTCAATTATTCCGTTTGCAAGGCTCCGGCAGCAAGGCAGGCCGATTAAATACGCTTTGATCAAGCTTATTAATATCATCATATATGTTGCTGCCACTTATTTCTTTATAAAGATCTGCCCTGCTATCCTTCAAAAGGACGACAACACCTTCCTGCGGCTGATCTATGATCCTGAAGTGGGTATTGGCTATACATTTATAGCCAATCTTATTGCCAGTGCAGCTACCTTGCTGCTGCTTGCTAATGAAATTCTAAAGGTCAAACTGCGTTTTAACCTGGCCCTGTGGAAAGAAATGATGTCCTACTCCTGGCCGCTACTGATCGTTGGTCTGGGAGGAATGATCAATGAAGTGCTCAACCGCATCCTGTTAGATTACCGCCTTCCCTATTCATTTGATCGTAACAAATTAGAAGTGGGTATCTTCAACGCTAACTGGAAGGTGGCAGCCCTTGTCAATATTTTCATCCAGGTATTCCGCATCGGCGCCGAACCTTTCTTTTTTAATGAAGCTGGGAAGAAAGATGCCAAAAACACCTATGCCAGGGTCATGAAGCTTTTCGTAATTGTAAGCTGCGTGGTTTTCCTTGTTGTGTCTCTTTTTGCAGATACCATCTGGGGCCGCTACCTGATGGGGGTAAAAAACCATCCTGAATATGCCCAAGGTATCGGAACGATCCCGGTCATTGCATTGTCTTATGTATGCCTGGGCATCTATTATAATCTTACGGTTTGGTACAAGCTCACCAATAAAACCATTTATGGGGCTTACATTACTATAGCCGGTGCAGTCATTACAATTGTGCTTAATTACATCAGTATCCCTTACTTAGGCTATTGGGGCAGCGCCTGGACGACTTTGATCTGCTATGCTTTCATGATGTTTATTAGTTACAGCCAGGGCCAGAAATATTATTATATTCCTTACGCCTGGAAAAAGCTGATGGGGTATATTGTCGTAAGCCTTGTATTGTTTTTTATTTATATTGGGTTTGGTTATTTAGTTGAAAATGCCTGGCTAAAAATTGCAGCCGCGCTTATCCTTTTGCTGGCTTTTGTTTTATTTATCGGAAAAATTGAAAAGAAAGAATTCAGTCGCCTTCCAATCATCAGCAAATTATACAAAAGCCCACTGCCTCCACCATTGGAACCTACTCAGGCGTCGGAAAATATGAAAGCGTAAAGTGCAAGTACGAGGTACGAGGTTAGAGGTACGAAATATGGTCATATCATATTTACGAAAGGGTTGGTTTTCATTTCTTCTCCTATGGTAGTGGAGTTACCATGACCGGGATATACAATTACATCTGCGGGCAGGGTGTACAATTTTGTCTTGATGCTTTGCTCCAATGTGGCAAAATCACCGCCAGGCAAGTCAGTACGGCCTACACTCCCTTCAAACAACACATCGCCTCCTATCAGGAATTTGTGTGGTTTGCTGTAAAAGCAGATATGGCCAGGTGAATGCCCGGGTGTAAACAGGATATGCAATTCTTCTGATCCCAGCCAGATCACATCATTTTCATCTATATAGACCAATTCTCCATCATAGTTATCAAAAGGCAGTTGCCACATCTGGCCGGAAACAGGGCCATATTCCAGCACCTGCTTTTCCAGCTTATGCAGGTGCAGCTTTAATCCAAAGCTTTTTTGCACAAAGCGGTTGCCGAAAATATGATCCAGGTGGCAATGGGTATTGAGCAAAAGAACTGGATTCAGTCCATGTTCTTCAATAAAACCTTTCAATTCGGCCTCTTCTGAAGCAAAATAACAGCCGGGGTCTATAATACAACATTGTTTTTCATCGTTATACAGAATGTAGGTATTTTCCTGCACCGGATTGAACGTAAATGACTGAACATACAACATACAGGCTTTTTCGTATTTTAGTTATAGATTGCAATTTACAGTCCAGCTTTATATACTTTGAAATTTGACTACACTTCTATGAACAGATTTATTGAGAGATTAGTTTTAAGCAGCATTGCTTTTCTATCTTTAACCCTTATAGCTAGCGCACAAGTGAGCACCGTGGAGTATGGAAAAAACAGGGTGCAATATCAAAAGTTCTCATGGAAATATTATCAAACAGACAACTTTAATACCTACTTCAGCCAGGATGGACTTGAAATTGGGAAATACGTGGCACAAATTGCCGAAAAAGAATTACCCAGTATAGAAGAATTTGTCGAATACGGCATGCAGCGCCGCGCCAATGTGGTGGTATACAACAACTTTGATGAACTGCAACAGTCGAATATCGGCCTCGGTATTGACTGGCAAAATACAGGAGGTGTAACCAAGCTGGTAAACAACAAAATGCTGGTGTATTTTGATGCCAACCATAACAACCTGCGCCGCCAGATCCGCCAGGGCATAGCACAGGTGCTGGTGCAGAACATTTTGTTTGGCGACGACCTGGGTGAGATGGCTGCTAACCAAACCCTGCTGGACTTACCGACATGGCTGACAGATGGTTATATTTCCTATGTTGCAGAAACTTGGAGCACCGACATGGACGACCAGTTGAAAAATGCCATGCTGAGCGACCAGTATAAAAACTTTTACCAGTTTGCATTTGACAAACCCTTACTGGCAGGACATTCTTTCTGGTATTATTTCGGTAACAAATACGGTAAAAGCAAAACTACTTACCTGCTGTACCTGGCCCGCATTTACCGCAACCTGAACAGCGCTACACAAAGGATCGCCAAAAAGAAGTTCAAGGAAATACTGCGCGATTTTATGACAGAAATGCCACAAATGTACTTTAAAGACATCCGTGGCCGCCGGCTTGTTCCCAAAGGACAACTATCCGTTACGGAAGAAGTTGGTAAAAAAGATTTCATCCGCTTCAATGCGAATCCTCAGCCGCGCAGCTTTACTTATGCCGTTGTGGAATTCAAGGAGGGCAAATACAGTGTGGTAGTCAACGAAAACTTTGTAGACCGGAAGGTTATATTAAAAACCGGCGCCCGCAGCAAGCAAGATGAAGTGAACCCCAACTATCCTATCCTGGCCTGGGATCCCAAAGGAACCCGGCTGGCAGTAGTGTATACCGAAGAAGGCAAGATAAAAATGTTCGTATATGATGCAGTGACCCGTGTAAAGATCAACAAGCAGGAGTTGCACCAGTTTGACCAGATCCAGGATATGAAGTACATGCTGAACTCGAATACGCTGCTACTCAGTGCTACAAAAAGTGGCCAGACTGACATCTTTGTTTACAACATAGAAAAGCAAACGGTAGAACAAGTAACCAATGATGTTTACGATGACCTGGATGCTTCTTTTGTTACCTTCCCTAACAAAACAGGTATCCTGTTTTCGTCCAACCGCCCCTCAGCTACCGCCGTGGATAGTGATACGGCAATGCCAGCACGGCGTTTCAACATCTTTTTGGTTGATAACTGGAACAAATCGGAATACAAACAGATATCGCAACTTACGAACCTGAGATTCGGCAATGCCCGCTATCCATCGCAGTACAACACTTACCATTTCACTTTTGTGAGTGATGAAAACGGCATCAACAACCGTTATGCGGGATTCTTTAGTACTGAAAGGGCCGGCCTGGATACATTGGTATACATTGGAGACGAAATATTGCGCAATCCTGCCGAAACAGAAGTGGATAGCCTGCTGAGAGAATGGAGTAAAGATGATATAGACTCTGTTGGCTATATTTCAGTAACTACCGACTCTGCTTATGTCTTTCCGTTGACCAACTATCAAAGCGGTTTGCTGGAAACCCGCACAGCCGGCGACAACTCCCAGGTAAGCGAAGTAACACGCCAGGGCGATTATAAGTTTCTCTACCGCCTGCGTGTAGATGAAAATGCCTTACGCCGCCGCAATGTAACCGCTAAGCCTACAGAATTCATGAAAAAACTGAGAGAACAGGAGCGACTGGCATCAGCACAACCTGCTCTAACTCAACCAGACGCTCAGGCCGATACAACGCGGGCTGAAGATGTATTCCAGACAGAGTTTGGTGATGAGCCGAAAGACACCAGCGGTGTAGGAAAAATATTCCAGGCTACTGAACTACCAGGTGAAGAAGGCGTATTGAAAAAAGCAAAACTGTTCGAATACCGCCCACCCAAGTTCTTCAATGATTATGTGGTAGCAGGTTTGAACAATACTGTTTTTGTCTTTAATAAATACCAGCCTTACCAAGGTGGTTCAGGCCCCATTGACCCATCAAATGGCAATGACCTGAATGGTTTGATCCGTATGGGAACTGTTGATCTTTTTGAAGACATCAAGATATCTGGCGGCTTCAGGCTGGCCACCAACCTGAAAGACAATGATATCCTTTTTGAATTTTCTAACCTGCGCAAAAGGATAGACTGGGGCTTTACCTATTACCGGAGTAATATAGAAATGGGATTAAGCATTGATCAAAACAAACGCATTACATTCCCTAATGCCAACTCAGGTGTCATCTATCCAGGTAAGCAATTTTCCAATTATTACCTTGGCCGGGCCAGGTATGCATTGGACAAAACGCGTAGCATCAGGGCTACTATTGGCCCCCGCTTCGACCGATTCGTGATGAGTGGTGTAGACGTTGAGTCTTTGGAAATAAAGGATTCGACCTCTACATTTGGCCAGGTTTCCCTGGAATATGTACATGACAACACCATCAATCCAACTATGAACATCTGGAATGGTCTGCGTTGGAAGGCTTATATTGACTGGTTCACTCAATTGAGCAATGTGCAGAATACAGAGGGGCGCTTTATGTTCAATGCCGGTGTTGATGCCCGTCATTACCTGCCCATTTACCGCAATGTGATCTGGGCAGTGCGCGGTGCAGCGGACTTTTCGTGGGGCAACCAGAAAGTGATCTATTACCTGGGCGGTGTAGATGGCTGGTTGAAGTTTGGCAACAACACAAAAGAAGATGACCAACGCAACATCACCGGCTACCGCTATTTTGATCCTACTAACCGGCCTGATCCTGATAACGATTATGCTTACCAGGCACTGGCTGTAAACCTGCGGGGTTTTAAACAGAATGTAGCCAATGGTAATAATAATGTAATCATTAACAGTGAAGTTAGAATGCCGGTATTTAGCACACTGCTGAACAGACCCATGAACAACGCTTTCCTGCGCAACCTGCAACTGGTGCAGTTTGTTGACCTGGGTGCAGCCTGGAACGGTTCTTATGACAAAATTGAGCGGCCATCTGTACCATATGGAAGTCCGCCAGTGGTGGTACGTTTGAAGTCAGGAGGTATCGGACCATTTGCAGGCGGCTATGGGTTTGGCGCCCGTAGCACATTGCTTGGTTATTTTGTACGCTTTGATGTGGCCTGGCAAATGGATGGCGTTTTTAAAGGAAAGCCACAGAAGTATTTTGCACTGGGACTGGATTTTTGATCGTGAATGGTGAATAGTCAATGGTGAATTCGTAAAATATGAGTAAAATCATTTTATATTACTGACCCAAAATACATAGAGAAGAGGTGCCTGAAGGCATCTCTTTTTATTTGTGCTCTCACTATTAATTCTTTTACATGAAATACTTGTTACTTGTCTCCATTGTTTTTCTATCTTTTATTTACGGTAATGCGCAAACGACACCTGAACTGGCCACAACGATATTGCAATCTGCCCAAAAGCAGGCAGCCGCGGAAAAGAAGAATGTCTTTATCATATTTCATGCTTCGTGGTGCGGCTGGTGTCATAAAATGGATACTGCATTAAACGATCTAAAAGTGAAAAAGTATTTCCAGGACAATTATGTTTTCAGGCACCTGGTAGTAAACGAACATGGTGAGCAAAAGCGATTGGAAAATCCTGGTGCATTGGAGGTGATGGAACAATTTGGTGGAACGCAAGGAGAAGGTATTCCCTATTGGGCTGTATTGGATGCAAAAGGTGTGCTCCTGGCTGATTCACGTATAGATGGCAAGCCTGGTAAAAATTCAGGATGTCCGGCTACTAAAGAAGAAGTGGATTATTTCATTAAAGTACTACAAAAGACCTCGCAATTAGATGCAGAAGCGTTGGCTGTTATTTGGAAAAGGTTTAGGGAGAATGAGCAGTGATCTTTGGATTTGGAATGTTGTGAATTGCTGTTAACTGGAAGTTTTCCTTCAACTTGCGTAAAGTTTGTTGTTATTGTAATCTTACAATTTGTGCGGGCTCACAACTTTAAGACCTCTGATGCCTTCAAAGTCTTTTTCATTGGGCATCTAACAACATAAAACATTTGCATGAGGTACAAAATCTCTTTCATTCGTTAACTGGTGAAGAGTTAAGCGTCAAACTATAACGATGGATTCAATTATTCAAAAAAGGGAGGACATTAATACAGCTTACTTGGTAAGATTTAGTGTTTGGTTTTACGAAGACCCTAATAATGGGCATCAGTATAATCACGAATACATTGTAACTAATGAACTAACAGGACAAACACAGTCTTTTGATTTACGTAGTAACGGGTGGAACTTTAAAAAAATAGCAGAGGATTTTTTTAATGCCGAATGCAAAAGGAATATCTCGATCATTGATAAAGTGAAGAAATATTTAGGAAGAGAAATCAAGTAAATTTGTATGCATGGAAACAATCATAGTAGAATTCAAGATTGATGAAAAGACGCATCAAATGATCAACTTGTAAGAGCCAGGATTCATAGGTTAGTTGGGTTTACATGATACTTGTTGTGATTTGCTTTCAATTTTAATGTAGCTTTTTTCTTTCCAGTTCTAAATATTCTAAAAGAATGAATTTTTTATCCATTTAATCACTAAAGCCAACAGCAACAATGAGTTTAGCTTTAAAAATACTCTGCAACTTTAAATATCACAACTTGATTTATATCAATCTGTTCGAAAGATTCCTTAATTCTGCCCTATGGGTTACTTCATAAATAGTTGGCAAGAAAATCTTTTGTTAAAGTATCCAATTAAATTTTTATGCTAACAAATTACTCAATATGTTGAGTAAAATTACTCAACATATTGAGTAATTTGCAAAACATGTACGAACGGCCTCATTTACAACCACTTATAAAACGACTACAAGAACCCAGAAGGTTCATCCAGGTACTTATGGGCCCCCGGCAGGTAGGGAAAACCACCTTAGTTACCCAATTAGTTGAACGGTTGGGAGTTCCTTATCATTTTGTTTCTGCCGATGCAGTTGCAGTTTCTAACAATACCTGGCTGGAGCAGCACTGGGAAACAGCCAGAATAAGAATGGACAACTTACAAGCTCCGGAATTCTTATTGGTGATTGATGAAATCCAAAAGATCGACAACTGGAGTGAAACGGTCAAGCTATTATGGGATACCGATACTCGTACTAAAAGAAACCTGAAAGTGATCTTATTGGGATCTTCGCGGCTGTTGCTGCAACAGGGATTGACAGAATCCCTAGCTGGCCGTTTTGAAACGACTTATATGGGTCATTGGTCCTTAAAGGAAATGCAGGAAGCTTTTGGCTGGGATGCGAACCAATATGTATGGTTTGGCGGTTATCCGGGATCGGAAGCATTGATCTACACAGAAGACCGCTGGAAAGCATACATTCAGCAGGCTTTGATTGAAACCAGTATTTCCAAAGATATTCTTATGCTTACCCGTGTTGATAAACCTGCCCTGATGAAACGCCTTTTTGAGTTGGGATGCTTGTATTCAGGCCAAATCCTCTCCTATACCAAAGTGTTGGGACAATTACAGGACGCTGGCAATACTACGACCCTCTCCCACTATCTGCAACTGCTTGATACAGCCGGTTTGCTTGGGGGCATTGAAAAATATGCCGCCGATGTTATCCGTAAAAGATCATCAAGCCCCAAATTCCAGGTGCATAATACAGCATTAATCAGTGCACAAAGGGCTGAAAATTTATCTGATATTAAAACCAATCCGGAAGAATGGGGAAGAATGGTCGAATCTGCCATTGGTGCCCATTTAATAAATCATTCTTTAACTGAAGGCTTTACAATTTATTACTGGCACGATAGAGCAGATGAAGTAGATTTCGTATTGGAACGAAAAGGAAAAATAACAGCACTTGAAATAAAAAGCAGCAAAGCAAAACCTACTACGGGTATGGCTGCCTTTCAAAAGCAATTCCAGCCAGCTAAGGTTTTACTAGTTGGAGGTTCCGGACTTCCTTGGCAGGAGTTTTTACAAATCAACCCGGTGCAGTTGTTCTAAAAACTCCCCTTTAGGAGTTGGGGGTATAATAATAATCCAATACCCTCTTCCTTAACAAGTACTCATATTTCACCATCACCAGGTTCATATTGGCTCTGTCCAGGTTATTCTTGGCCAGGAGGTAATCAACAGATGTCCCGACGCCCGCATTGAAGCGGACCTCTGCCGCACGGAATGATTCGGCATAAGCGGCTACCTGTTCCAGTGATATTTTATAACGTTCCCATGCATTGCTCATGTTAAGGTAAGCCCGCTCTACTTCCTGCCGCAACTGGATCTTTGTATTTTCTTCAGCCAGCTCTACATTCTTTAATTCAATATTAGCCAGTTTCACCCTGTTTCTTGCTTGCAGGGAATTAAAAATAGGAATACGAAGGCTTAATTCAATATTAGAAAAAAGGTTGTTCTTTAATTGGCTGCCATAGATGATCCGCTCCGAAGAATAGTTGTTTGCTTTGGTCATCACCGGCACCTTACTGCCATTTAGAATCACATAATTGGAAGTAGAGATTTCTGAAGAATTGAGCAATACTTCTCTTGAAGCAGCACTCGAATAAGTTGTATTGACATTGCCGCCCAGGTATAGTGAAGGATAAAGCCCTCCCCTGGTAGCTTTCAGTGCGGCTGCAGCACTTTTCTTTCTCAGTTTTGCTGCCTGAACAAGTGCCAATTCATTAATGGCATTGTTATATACTTCAGCAGAAGAAAAAGGATATTTTTCCAGCAACCCTTCCATGCCGATGCGCTCGAGCTGCATTGAATTGTCAAAAGGCAGGTTCATCAACTGTGCCAAGGTTAGCTTAGAAGTTGCCAATGCATTCTGATTATTTACAACTGCTAATTCATCGCCTTTTAATTGTCCCTTCAGGTCATAAAGCAGAGATGGATTGATTGCACCTTCTTTGTTCAATACCTCTAACCGTTCTACCTGCTTCCGGGATACTTCTACCTGCTTTTTTGCTAGCTCAACAAGATCTTCATTACTCAATATCTGCAAATAGGTTAGTATTACATTCAGTGCCAGGTTATCTTTCACCTGTTGCTGTTCCATCTTTGATGCGTCATAAGCATAACCGTATTGCCTGATATTGTTTTGCTGGCTAAGACCGTTGAAAAGTACCAGGCTGCTGCCAATACCATAACCTGCATAATTGATCTTCTGATTGACATAGGTATTCGTAAATGGATCGATATTCCTACCCTGGTTCATACCATGATTGATATTTCCATTCACTGTTGGAAAGAGGTTGGCCTTAGACTGCTTGTAAGCCACTTCTGCCGCCTGTGTCTTCAGTTCACCTTGTTGTACCTGGATGTTGTTTTTTATAGCAGTCTCTATGCATTGCTCCAATGTATAGCTATTAGATTGTGCAAGAGTGCTCAGTGATGCGAGCAATGAAAAAAAACCTATGATTAAGGCACGCTTCATCATGAATTTACAGTTTGTGGTACATGTTCAATACGGCCATCCAGCAGGTTGACAATGCGGCTTCCGTAGGCTGCATTTTTTTCTGAATGCGTTACCTGGATGATGGTGACCTTGTCTTCCTCATTCAGCTTTTGAAACAATTGCATGATTTCTTCTCCCTGTGTTGAATTCAGGTTTCCGGTTGGTTCATCAGCCAGGATCAGTTTAGGTCTTGCAATCAGTGCACGAATGATACCTACCAATTGTTGTTGCCCCCCGGAAAGTTGTGAGGGAAAGAGGTCTTTTTTACCGACAATGTTGAAGCGGTCGAGCATATCGCTTACCATTGCTTTGCGCTCTGAAGACTTTACATTTTGATAAAGCAGGGGTGTTTCAATATTTTCATAGACCGTTAGTTCGTCAATCAGGTGGTAAGACTGGAATACAAAGCCTATATGTTTTTTATACAGCTCTGTCCGTTGCTTTTCTTTCAAGTCGTAAACTGATTGCCCCAAAAACCGGTAGCTTCCCTCTGAGGGTAAATCAAGCATGCCGATGATGTTGAGCAGGGTAGATTTCCCGGAACCAGAAGGACCCATGATAGAGACAAATGCACCTTCTTCTATTTTCAGGTTGATATCTCTTAAAATATATGTTCTGTTTCCACCCACAGGGTACCATTTGTAAATATGTTGCAGTTCAATCATTGTTATATGTTCTTTATTTGCTTATGTTGTTTATTCGTAAACCATACCAATTCAGAATGCCTTGAAACTGAGCTGGTTAAAAATATTCATCTGTTCATCGTGCACTATTTTGAAACACAAAGTGTTCGATTCCGATACACTACTCTGTACGTAAACTTTTAACCGGATTTGCAACCGCTACCCTGTAAATCTGTGAGCCAATCGTGATCAGCACCAAAAAGAGTAAACAGAGAAAGCAGAGGATTAAGCTGCCAATACCCAGGCTGATCCGGTTGGCAAACATGTTTAAGAACAGGTAACCCGTTACATAGCTTACCGGCAATGCTATAAGCCCCGCAATAACAATTAATTTGATAAAGCTTTTTGAAAGCAAACCAATTATAGCAACTACTGAGGCTCCCATTACTTTGCGTATGCCGATTTCCTTACGACGGGTCTCTGTTGTATACAGAACCATTCCCAATAATCCAAGACAGGCAATCGTAATGGCAATGAATGAGAGAAAACCTAACATGGAAACTGTACTCCAAGCAGAACGCTTGTCATACAATACATCTGTCAGCCAGCGGCTTTCAAATGGTTGCCCTGGATTGTTTCTAATCCACACATCTTTGATTGCTTGCAGAATGGTTTGGCTGTTACTTGCTGTTTTTATCGCTAAAAAATTGAAATGATCAGAACGGTTCCGAAATAGCAAAGGCGTGACAGGACTTTCCATACCCTGATAATAAAAATCTTTCACCACACCACTTATTTGCGCAACGATGGAATCCTGCAGCCAGACTGTTTTACCAATAGCTTCAAAAGGATTTTTAAGATGAAGGGGTTGTAGAGCTGATTGGTTAATAATAACGTGTTGTTCCTGCCCGGTACTTGCTTCAAAATTGAATGTAGTTCCTGCCAGTAATTGCAACCCCATCACATGAATAAAATTGGAATCCACATCAAAAAAGTCCATGTTAATGGCTTCAATTCCTGGCTGTGATTTTACTGGTGTATGACCTGATGCATTGATACCCAAGTGTTCAGAAGTAGCTCCAACTCTTTGCACCCCGCTTATTCGACTGATTTCATCAGCCATAATATTATAATCCGCTCCATTCAATGGTATACTCAACACATTATAGCGGTTAAATCCCGGATCTGTTGTAGCCATATAGTTGAACTGTCTGGAAAAAACAGTTGTAAAAATGGTTATGACCAAGCATAAGGTAAACTGTGTAATGATCAATCCTTTTCGAAAACGGTTGCCGCCAAACAATTTAATGGTAGAAAGATTTTTCAATACCTGCACGGGGTTGAAAGAGGATAAGGCCCAAGCTGGTAAAACACCGGCCAGCAATCCTGTAAAAAGACTGAACACCAGGAACCAGCCAAACAAAGTAATGTCAAAATGAAAGCTAGAAGGTATCATCTCGCCACTGAAAGGTGCATAGTCAATGATCAACTTTAGAAAAACATAGGCTAATCCCAACGCTAGCAGAGAAAAAAGCAAAGATTCAATAACAAACTGTGTAAACACCTGGAGGCGCCTGGCGCCGGATACTTTGCGGATACCCACTTCTTTTCCCCTGTTGAGTGAACGGGCTATAGACAAATTTGTATAATTAAAACAGGCAGATAATAAAATGATGAAGGAAATGCCTATTTCCGCTAATACCTTTCCGCGCGAACCAGTTCTGCCTATGGAATTCAGCAAGTCCTCACCCAATATGATTTTTGAAAAAGGCTGTGCATCAAATGAAATTCCTTCCTTTCCTTTAAGCGTTGATTTTTGCATCAGGTTGTATGCGATCTGTTCAACTGCCTGCTCCAGTTGTTTTTTTGTCACACCATCTTTTATGACAACATAGGTGTATCCTGCTGAAGCATTGTTCCATTGATCAAGGGCAGGATTGCGCTTACCTGCTTTTTCCAGCAAGGGTACAGAAGACATGGACAGGTAAGCATCAAAATCAATATGTGATTTGCCTGTGGTTTTTTTGATAACACCAGTTATTTGAAAGTCACCCAATGTTTCCATGTGCACAAATTGTCCTATTACATTCTGTTTGCCTAAAAACTTTTCTGCTGTTTCTTTTGTTAGAACAATACTGTTAGGTGCAGTTAATGCGGTTTGTGCATTACCCTCTACCAATGTAAAACCAAATACATCAAAGAATGAATGGTCAGCAAAGGCACCACGAATGGAGAGCTCCTTTTTGGTCGTTGCTGCTTTTACTGCTCCTGTGGGATATAGGCGAACACAGTTTTCTGTAATGTCATAATCTTTTACCAATACATCAGCCAAGGGCAAAGGCGTACTGGCCAGTCGGTAATTATCGCCCTGGCTGTTGCGTAATTCGGTAATAAGACGGTACATCCTGTTTGCATTGGGATGAAATTCATCATAAGTCAATTGGTCTTTGATGCGCAATAACACCAACATACAGATGGACATGCTAAGCGCCAAACCAAAAATATTGATGAAGGAAAACAGCTTGTACTTAGACAAATTTCTAAATGATATTTTGAGGTAGTTCCTAATCATAAATCATTTTGCGAGTGTTTGCTCCATTAGTAAATTATTTATAGAATTTATGAACGTCTTTTATTGCCTGAGTACCAAAAGAAGGAAGAATCAACATGAATCACATCCTGCTTTGTGAAGTATTGATCCTCCTTATTAATAAGTTTTAAATCAGTTTTACACAAAGGTTTTGCATTACCTGTGCAATCCGGATATAGCTTTTGTGGTATTTATTAAATGATAATTGATCGTTGATCCATAATGCAATCAGGATCGTTGCTGCTATACCAACAGCCAGGCCACCAATATTGATGAAAGAAGAAAATTTATTCTTGATTATATTTCTCCAGGCCGTTTTAAAATAGCTTTTGAACATATTGTTTCATTTATTCTGTTCGTAAACTTTTTATAGGGTTGGCAACTGCCGCCTTAATGGCGTGGAAGCTTACCGTGATTACTGTAATGCTTAAAGCACCTAATGCTGCTATACCAAAAATCCACCACGACAGTTGAATACGGTATTGATAATCTTCTAACCAACCATGTACGAAATACCAGGCAACCGGTGAAGCCACCAGCAACGAAATAAACACCAGCACTAAAAATTCTTTGGATAAAAGCTGCCAAACATTAAGCACTGTAGCACCCAGCACTTTTCGGATTCCAATTTCTTTGGTACGCTGTTCAGCAACAAACGAGGCAAGACCAAACAAACCCAAACAGGAAATAAAAATGGCAAGAAAAGCAAAAAAACCAGCCAGTCTGCCAATCCGTTCTTCCATAACAAATTTCGCAGCATATTTATCATCTACAAATTTGTATTCGAACGGTGTTGCAGGATTGTATTTTTTGAAAACATCTTCAATTTTACCAAGTGCAGTACCCACTCTTGCCAATGACGCAAGTTTAATGTTGATGACATTTACGCCTTTGTAGCTTATTGTAAAAAACGATGGCTTTACAGCTTCAAAAGGGGAGCCTTTAATGATATTACTGATAACGCCGATAATCTTAAAATCCTTGCCGTTAAATTTTACAAACTCGTTCAATGGATCTCTGAACCCCATCAACTGCACGGCGGCTTGATTCAAGATCATCGCAACCGTATCTGTTGGAAAGTCCTTAGAGAAATCTCTTCCTTCTAAGATCTTCCATCCCACTGTTTTGCCGTAATCGTGTGTAATTCTATTAGACATCAAAAGTGGACGTGCGTCAGGATCTTTTCCACGCCATGATATGCCTGTTGTTCCTCCGTAATCGACTGTGATGGACCCTTCTGATTCCGACACCCTGGTAACTACACCTGTGTTTAATAAGTCAGACCGGATGGCTTCATAATGCCCATAGAGATCGGGAGTATTCATACTAACCTCAATCAAACCATTGCTGTCGTATCCAATAGGCCGGTCTTTGGCATGATTGATTTGGCGAAACACGACAATGGTTCCAATGATCAATGCAACAGAAATACTGAATTGAAAGACCACCAATATTTTTCGTGGCAAAGATGCCAAACGACCGGCTTTAAAGCTTCCCTTCAATACTTTCACCGGCTGAAAAGATGATAGATACAAAGCCGGATAACTTCCTGCTATTAATCCTGTTATCAAACAAAAAGCAATTGCAAGACACCAAAAGAAAGGATTATTCCATAAAATGGTCATGTCCTTATCTGCAATCTGGTTAAAGAAAGGCAATAAAAGCAGTACGATAAGTAAACACAGCAGCAATGCAATGAAAGAAATGAATAGTGACTCGCTAAAGAATTGTTGAACCAATTGGCTTCTTACTGAACCAAGCGTTTTACGAATGCCTACTTCCTTCGCTCTTTTTTCACTTCGTGCCGTGTTTAGATTCATAAAGTTGATGCAGGCCAATAGCAAAACAAAACCTCCTGAAAATCCAAACAAATGAACCAACTTTATCAATCCTCCTGTGTTAACGCCATTTTTAAAATCACTATACAAATGCCAGCGGCTCATGGGATGAAGAAAAAACTCCGGCTTATACTTCGGCGGGTCTTCCATCTTCATTCTTATATCTTTTATCTTGGCTGAAACTTTATTTAAATCTGCTCCTTCTCTTAATTGAACAAAAATTTGAAAAGAGTTTTCATCCCATTCTGTTGAAGCATAGTTTGCATAATTATCCATTGTAGTAAACAACTGCCATGGCGCCAGAAAAAATGCTTCTTTAAAAGAACTATTGCCCGGAAAATCTTCATATACACCAGATACTTTTACATCCGCTTTATTATCCAACCTGATAATTTTATTCAATGGATTTTCGATACCAAAAAGCGCTTTTGCCAATGACCGGGAAATGAGTATCGAATGCACATCTGTCAAACCATCATAAGTTCCCGCAACCATTTTGGGTGTCATCATTTTTGGAAAGTCGGGCTCTGTGTACATCCCCGTTCTTGAAAGTTTTTTATCACCAGTTGTTAGAATAACACCACGATTGTAAGTAGATACGCTGACAGCTTTAAATTCAGGATACTTGTTGCGGAGTTCCGCAGCCAGTGGAATGGGCATTGAATTATAGGATGACTTCTCTACATCAAACTTTACAAACTGCCAGACCTGTGCAATACGGTCATAGTTTTTATGATACTTATCAAATGACAATTCATCCCAAATCCACAAACCAATAATCATAGCCACCGCCATGCCTATGGCAAGACCTCCAATATTGATGAAAGAATAGATCTTATTTTCTTTCAGGTTTCGCCAGGAGATTTTTAAATAGTTTTTGAACATATCATTTGTTTTATTCCGTTCTCAAACTCTTCACCGGATTAGCAATAGATGCTTTGATTGCCTGAAAACTAACTGTCAATAAAGTAATTACTAATGCAGTTACTATAGTTATAGCGAATATCCACCAGCTTATCTCTGTGCGGTATTCATATTTTTGTAGCCATTGATTCAGAAAATAATAAGCAACAGGAATCGCGATACAACAGGATATAATT
>CBKWHA010000082.1:0-20932 GCA_966674115.1 uncultured Chitinophagaceae bacterium | reverse complement strand
GAAGCCGACCAGGCCATTTTAAAAGATACGGATCCTCACTTCAGGGTGTACAATTTATCACCCGACCGGTTCAGTGAATCCAGAACCTCCTATTACCACCGTTCCATTGGTGGGTACCACCCCGCCAAGCTGCGCATCTACCAGGATTTGATTGAAGCCCAGCTTTCAAAAAGTTCGTTAAACATGCCTGTCCTGAATATGCTGGATGCCCGTTATTTCCTGATCCCGGACCAGCAGGGCAGAGGCAACATGAGTGTGCAGAGGAACGACAGTGCTATGGGAGCAGCCTGGTTTGTGAGAGAATTGCGCCCGGTAAATGGCCCGGTAGAAGAGATCAAAGCATTGGACAACTTTAACCCAAAGCAAACGGCCTACTTTGATAAAACCATCCAAAACATTACCGCAACCCAGGTTAGTTTTGATACGGCGGGTACTATTCAACTGCAGCATTATAACAATGATACGATTGAATATATAACCAATGCAGCAACTCCACAATTCGCGGTATTTAGCGAAATCTACTACCCGGCAGGCTGGAATGCTTATATAGATGGTAAAAAGACAGACTATTATAAAGTAGACTATGTGCTGCGTGGTATGCCTGTACCGGCAGGTCAGCATACCATTCAATTCCGCTTTGAGCCACAGGTTTATAAAACATCGTACAACCTGGTATTCTGGGGAATGATCATCGTGTACATCCTGTTCTTTGGCGGTATTGTTATGAGTATTCGGAAAAAAGAACTGCAAGGATATAGGGCCGAAGAGCATTTATAGTTTTGTTTGAGCTAAGACCTGACAGATTCTGAGAACCTGTCAGGTCTTCTAATAAATCACAGTTTATTGCATGAAGCTTTCGATCGTTATAATCAATTACAAATCCGCACATCATGTGCTGAACTGTATTGAAAGCGTGTATAAAGAAACTGTCCAGCATACTTTTGAAATCATTGTCGTAGATAATGATTCAGGAGATGATAGTGAAGAAAGAATACGTTCTGCATTTCCGGGAATTATATGGGTGCAGACAGGTTATAATGCAGGATTTGCCCGGGCGAATAATGAAGGGATTAAAATTGCTAAAGGTGAATACATTTTGCTGTTGAATGCAGATACTATAGTACAAGAGGAAGCACTGGATAAAACTATTGACCTTTTTAAAAGAGATACTGATGCAGTTGCATGCGGCGTACAACTGCTGAACCCTGACGGGACACACCAGATTTCAGGGGCGCATTTTATTAGGGGCAGTCTAAATTTTTTACTTCCTCTACCCTACCTTGGAAGATTTATCCGGTATATGGGTTATCGACTAGGCTCTAAAGTTCCTAGTGTACAAACGGTTTCTGACAAAGTTGAAGTAGATTGGATCGTAGGTGCTTTTTTGATGGTTAGAAAAGATATATTGAGCGTTTCCGGTTTGCTCGATAATGACTTTTTCATGTATGCTGAAGAAATAGAATGGTGTAGCAGATTGCGCAAATATGGAAAGCTTTACCTGTATGGAGCCCCTAAAGTGATCCATCTGGGCGGAGGCACCAGTGGGGATTATTATGAGACAGAAGAAAATGAAAACAGCAAAAATCTCTGGAACAAAAAAGGACGTCAAATCCTAGTTTCTCAATTTGTCCGGATCAGAAAACAGTATGGCATTGCCTGGTTCCTGCTCATCTGGGCCATTTTTATAATTGAGATCCCCATCTTTATAATAGGACTATTCATTGAAAAAATAGTGAAAGCCGGTAAATCGAGGTTTTCATGGGAAAATGTTGGTGGCTATCTTCAAAATATAGGCGTGCTGATGCAATACTTTTTCAGAATTTTGCGCAACAGGCCATTCTTTTATAAGGTTTATTAAACCAATAAACACTTCATGCAACTTTCGATCATTATTATCAACTACAATACATTTCAATTAACATCAAATTGCATTCAATCTATTCAGGAGAAACTGCAAGGTTTGAGTTATGAAATAATACTTGTAGATAATGCATCGAAAGAATGTGATCCGCGACTTTTTTTAGAAAAGTTTCCGCACATTAACCTGATTGCCAGCAAGGAAAATACGGGCTTTACCGGCGGTAATAATCTTGGGCTACAGCAAGCAAAAGGCGAGTATGTGCTTTTATTGAACAGTGATACAGAGTTGATCAATAATGCACCCAAGATCTGCTATGACTACATGCAGCAGCATCCGGAAGTTGGCATGACAACGGCTCAATTAGCGTACCCTAATGGCCGCATACAACACAACTGCAGAAGATTCAGAACAATAAGCTGGGAGGTTATGGAGGTTGTGCCAGTATATAAATTGCTCCCCAAGGGAAAACAGGAAGATGTGATGTTACATCATTATTTTGATCACCAGCATTTCGCAAAATGCGACTGGGTTTGGGGTACCTATATGATGTTTCCGAAAAAGATTTTGCAACAGCTACCTGGTGAAAAATTGGCTGATGATTTTTTCATGTATTGCGAAGATGTGCTCTGGTGCTGGGATCTTAAACGGCTCGGTTATGAAATTCATTTTTTACCTGAAGCTAAAGTGATGCATGTGCATAAGGGTAGTTCTTCAAAAGATAAGCTTACAGGTATCAGAAAAATGAGTATAAAAAACCATGCAACCTTCATGAAAAAATTCTATCCTGATTGGCGCTGGTACATTTTTGCCGCTATCTTTTATACCAAGCAATATGCCGCACTTTGGCTGAGCAAGCTGCTAAAAAGGTGAATACGTGAATGGTCAATGGTGAACAATGAAGCGATCATATTTTGCCTCGATTTATTGAATAACAGTAAGTCATTAGAGATTTTGAAATAACCCCGTTTTTCAAAAGGCTGGATGGTATCTTGTTCTGGAATTCTATTATGCGCTCCAGAATTTTAGGAATAGGTCCATTATAACCAAAAGTGCGCAACTGTTCTGAATTCTTCACAGAAAAATTACGCATCAACCTCCACCAGCCGTCAAAAACTATGATATTCTTTAAATGTTCAGGGCCTGTTTTTTCTAGCAAAAGCAGACTTTCCTTCAGATGCACTTCAGGTACGCCGAATGTATATTTTGTTACCTGAGCCCGGTTAATACCCACATTAATTAAAGGTTCATCAATATAGAAAGGATTTGTTTTTTCCAGGAAACGGATATAAAAGTCTATATCAACTACGTATTTCATATTGCGGTCATACCAGGCAGAACCATCATTCTTATGCATAGTTACGCTTGGAGGACCTACAACATTATCTGAAACCAAAATCATTGGATCATTCAATAATGCTTTCCTCCAAAAAGGTTTCAGCCTCATCTCCTGTTTGCGACTGGTACCTTCATAAATGTTGGTATAGGCAGAAAAGAAAAAAGTATGCTCCGGGTGTTTTTGGACAGCTTCGGCAAATTTTGAAAGACTATCAGGCGAGGAAAACCAGTCGTCATCGTGAACCAGTTTGATCCACTCCCCTTTTGACTTCCGAATGCCTTCGTTCCAGTTTTCCGGAGTATTTAGATTCTGCAGATTTTTATAAAAGTGAAGGATAAAACTGCCAGAATATTGTTCACAAAGCTGTTTTACTTCATCATTTGGGCTGTCGTCTGTAACAATTACCTCAAAATCTCGATAAGTTTGCACTGCTATTGACTGCAACAGGCGCTGCAGATAGTCGATACGTTTATAAGCAGGAATGCAAATTGAAATAAAACAATCACTCATTAATGCAACTTTAAATGGGAATTTGCCCAAAAATAGTGGCTAGAAAAATAGCAAAATACAATATTGATCTAATTGCATGGAAAAGAAGTTATAGGTTTAAAACCATAAACGAATATGTTAAAGTAATTAATTAGGTGTGATAAAATTAAAATCAGCCAAAGATGAATTTATCCGGCGTTGTTATATTATACCATCCTGATGACACATTGCCACAACGAATCAACAGTTACAAACAACATTTAAAGAAACTATATGTAGTAGATAATAGTGAGGTATCTAATAAAGAACTTCTTAATACATTACAAGAAGACCCAAATATTTTTCTAATTCATGATGGGAAAAATGAAGGAATAGCAAAGAGGTTAAATGAAGCAGCCAGATTGGCTATAAAAGACGGTTTTGATTGGTTATTAACAATGGATCAGGATTCTTATTTTGATACAGGATTATTTGATGAATATTTGAATTGTATAAATCGCTATTCTGGAATTGATCAGGTTGCGATGTTCGGTATTGAATATGATAAAAAACTTTGGGTAGAAGAGGAATGCGCTTTCTCGCAAGTCAACCATTTAATAACTTCAGGAAGTTTACTTAATTTAAATCTTTTCAAAGAAATAAAAGGATTTGATGAAGCATTGTTCATTGATAACGTTGATCATGAATATTGTTATCATGCTAAACAATTAGGTTTTGAAATTGTAAAACTGTCCAATATATTACTTTGTCACTCGTTGGGTGTCGTATCTTATCATCGTTCATTAAAGAATTTAAAATCCACTCCCCGAACCTTACACTCTCCTGTTAGAATGTATTATACAATTAGAAACTACTTTTACTTATATAAAAAATATGGTGAAACCTTTAGCGTAGAAATAAAAGAGATAAAAAAAAGCATTCTTAATCGCATTAAAAATAATTTACTTTATCATGAAAATAGATTTCGGGTTTTTAAATACATGATTAAAGGGTACTTAGATTATAAAAAAAATAAAATGGGTAAACTAAAATAGCACAATAATTTTTCTAATAAGTAAAGGATTTAGCAATTCAAGTTAATGTTTTTCAGACATTTGCAAACGCATTTAAGTTTATTTTCAATAAACTCATCTATTAAGAGCATTTAAAATATTAAGCAATGGAAACCTTGAAAGAAATTTATGAAAACCACTCAGGACGACTCCTCAATAAGTGGGCTCATTATTTAGATATATATGAAAAATATTTTGCTCCTTATAGGAACAAGGATATAACCTTGCTTGAATTTGGAATTGCTCATGGAGGATCATTAGAACTTTGGAGAAAGTTTTTTGGGCCTGATGTAAAAATAATTGGTGTTGATGTTAACCCTGAATGTAAAAAATTCGAAGAAAAAAATACTACAATTTTTATAGGCTCCCAGGAGGATAAAACGTTTTTATCTGAATTAAGATCAAATGTACCACAGATTGACATTTTAATTGATGATGGAGGTCACACTATGAAGCAACAGATCGTAACCTTCCAAGAAATGTTTGACCACGTTAAAGATGGTGGTTTATATATTTGTGAAGATACCCATACATCATATTGGGAAGATTACCATGGAGGCTATAAGAAAAAGTCAACATTTATTGAATTCGCAAAGAATTTTATTGATGATATCCATGGATGGCATTTTGAAGTGAATGGCAAACCTCATATTAACAATATAACAAAAAAAGTGAGAGGTGTGCATTTTTATGATAGTGTTGTTATTCTAGAAAAAGAAAATATGCAACCGCCTGTCAATACATTTAAAGGGAAGGAAACTTTATCACACCATATTATGGATTATGGTCAAAAAAAATCATTATACAAGAAATTGAGATCCAAAATAAAGTTCAAATAATATAACTTTTAGATAGAAATAAAGCGCGGTTTTTACCTATAACAAATAGCCTTGCAAAATTGATGCAAGGCTTTACTTTTAATTGACCATACCTATTTTGTTTTCTTGGGTATCCTAATAAACTGGGAGTGTGAGTAAAGATAATATTTTGTTTCCATCAAATTATAAACAAAAGTCAATTACACCAAACCCTTATTTTCTGAAATTTCTTTTTTACTTCCTGCCAGAAGCATAGGATGTCTGGAGAAAGTTTGAGGAGTTTGTCCCTTGTTGCAAATAGACCCAGGTACAATACACTTCGGACGATGATCCACAGATCCCGAATTGTTTGGTTAAAAAGTAATTCAACAGCAAAGAAGAACCTACCAGGACCAAGCTCGAGATGAACTCAAAGCGCCGATAAGTGGAGGCTCAAATCCTGCAGATAGTCCTGCTACAAACGAAAGGAGCGCCATGGTGAACAAAATAATAGAAGGCTGCGGCGGCTTGAACCAGACTATTTTAATGCTGGTAATTCAGAGTTAATCTTCTCCAAAAACAACTCCATTCCTCTCTTTTTATCCTCAGTAAGCTTATAGCTAATACTATGTTTATAATAGAATTCCAGATCGAAAGCCGGATAAGGAGTTTCTTCGATTATTTCTTCCAGATGCTGAAAACCCAAAGCATTGGCTTCATTAAACTCCAGAACAAAATCCTCAGGCAGTTCTTTATTGGCTACCCAGGCGGCAAAAACAAAGGGCAATCCTGTATGCTTTATCCAGGCTTCACCTAGATCATAAATAAACTTTGATACCAGGCGTTGTTGCAAAGCTCTGTCCCCTATTACCACTCCAGCAGTGGTGCCCATGATTTCATGACGGTATTCTTCTCCTTTTGCATCTACGAATACAACGTCTTTTTTCCAGAATTCACGGAGTAAAACTTTTGCCAGGCTTACAGATGTACGTGACTGATAATCCAGGTAAACAGTTTCTATTTCCTGCATAGGAACTTCGCTAAAAATGCAAACTGAAGCAACAGGTCCTTCACAGCCTATACAAAAATCCGTGACAATATGCGCTTCGGTCAGGTATGGAATAGCAGCTACCGGAACCAAGCCTACATCAATCTTGCCGCTGATCAAATGTTTTGCAATAATCGAAGGATAGTCCTCGACAAGCTCTATTTTATTGATCAATCCATGGCGTTTTATGCCATATAACAAGGGCTTTGTATTCAGGTAACTTACCGCGCCAACTCTTATCTTACGCAAATGATTTAATTTTGGCCGCAAAGATAAACCTGACCGCAAATTTTATGGATTTAAATTCTCTTACGGCTATTTCAGCTATTGATGGAAGGTATCGCAGGCAAGTTCAACACCTGGATGAATATTTTTCAGAATATGCCCTTATTAAGTACCGGGTAATGATTGAAATTGAATACTTGTTTTTCCTTTCCAAGAAAAAGTTCTTCAAGCTCTCTTCAAAAGCTGAAAAGCATTTAAATGAACTGAAAGAGAACTTCGGCCTTGAACATGCAGAACAAATAAAAGAAATTGAAGCAATAACCAACCATGATGTAAAGGCGGTTGAGTACTTTATCAAAAATGAACTGGAAAAGGTTAACGAGGAAGGTGCTAAAGAATGGGTGCATTTTGGCCTTACCTCACAGGACGTGAATAATACAGCTATCCCGTTATTATGGAAACATGTGCTGGAATTTGAATACCTGCCTGCCCTTCTGAATTTAAACACACAATTCAGGCTTTTAGCCACTCAGTGGAAAAATATAGCTATGCTGGCCCGTACACACGGCCAGCCAGCCAGTCCAACGCGCCTGGGAAAAGAAATCATGGTTTTTGTAGAACGCATCCAGAACCAGGTAGATCAACTGATCGCGATCCCATTTTCTGCCAAATTTGGAGGAGCGACAGGCAACTTCAATGCACACTATATAACCTTTCCAGAAACAGACTGGATTGGCTTTGCCAATGAATTTGTAGATTCGGTGTTAGGGCTGCAACGTTCCCAGTTTACCACCCAAATAGAGCATTATGATAACCTTGCGGCTCATTTTGATGCCATTAAACGCTTAAATAATATCCTAATCGATTTTTGCCGGGATGTCTGGACTTACATTTCAATGGACTATTTTAAGCAAAAAGTAAAAAAGGGGGAAGTGGGATCTTCTGCCATGCCGCACAAAGTAAATCCAATTGATTTTGAAAATGCAGAAGGCAATCTCGGTATAGCGAATTCTTTACTAGAACATTTATCCGCCAAACTACCCATCTCCCGTTTACAAAGAGACCTAACAGACTCTACCGTTTTACGTAATATCGGCATGCCGGTTTCTCATACCATTCTTGCCTTTAAATCAATTGAAAAAGGTATCAACAAGTTGGTTCTAAACGAGGAAAAAATAAATACGGACCTGGATCATAATTGGGCCGTTGTAGCAGAAGCTATTCAGACTATTTTACGTCGTGAACAATACCCGAACCCTTACGAGGCGTTAAAGGAATTGACCCGTGGTAAGTCGGAAATCAACCAGAAAGCAATTCACCACTTTATTGATACACTTGATATCAGGCCTGAGGTAAAAAAAGAGCTTAAAATCATTACGCCGCATAATTATACAGGTATACACCCGGAATTTTAAGTTTTTAAACTTGATGCTTCATTTTAATATTTTCGGCGCGTTATTTGCCTGAACAGGGCAAAGCCAATAACTATGAAACGGTGTTTGATATGGGTAAGTGTGTTGTGGCTAATATTTTCATGCGGAAAAGCGGAAGGCAACGTAAATTCTTTTGAAGGGACTTACGTTGGATACTACAACCGCAATAAAACGGACACCGTACAAGTTTCTTTTCTCTTTAAAGAAAATCAGTACAGCGGGTTCCGGGATAAGAAATTCTGCCCATTGTTAGGAAAAGGTACATTTGAACAAAGCGAAAACAGTATTTCATTTGAAGGTTCTGCAGAAGAATCTTCAAATGATACCAGTTACGATCATAAAGGTTGTCCTGTTTTAAACGGCGAATACACTTATGAAATCAATGCAGATGGATCTATACGTATATGGAAAAAAGAAGGAAATGGGTGGGATGAATATATTTTGCGTAAATCTAATGATGAAAGCCTCGTATTTGGCCATTAGCAGAAATAACGGATAACCGCTATTTCTGCTAATGGCAAACTACTTATGTATTTCACTAGTAAAGTGGAATTCTATATCAGGATTGTTATTGCGTTCTGTGTTTAAGAACCATTCACTTTGAGCCAGGTAAACCATGTGTCCATCTTTGTCTTCGGCAATATTTGCCTGTTTAAAACGGGCAAAATCTTCCAGTTTTTTCAAATCTTCCGAAGTCAGCCAGCATGCTTTGTAAAAAGGTAAGGTATTAAAATGGACCGAAGCACCATATTCATGCAGCAAGCGGTATTGGATCACTTCAAATTGCAGTTCTCCAACACAGCCAATGATCTTTTTATTACCGCCAAACTGGGTAAACAATTGGGCTACTCCCTCATCGGTCAACTGGAGCAAGCCTTTTTCCAGTTGCTTGGTTTTCATCGGATCCTTATTTACCACCTCTTTAAAGATTTCAGGGGAAAAAGAAGGAATACCGGTAAAAAAGAAATTTTCTCCTTCTGTAAGCGTATCCCCGATCTTGAAATGGCCTGTATCAAACAAACCTACAACGTCTCCAGGATAAGCATCTTCCACTACGCTTTTTTCGCGGGCTAAAAAAGAATATGGATTGCTGAAGCGTACATCTTTATCCAGGCGAACGTGGTGAAAATATTTATTGCGTTCAAATTTACCGGAACAAACCCTGAGAAAAGCGATCCTATCCCTGTGTTTGGGATCAAGGTTGGCGTGTATTTTAAAGATAAAACCACTAAACTTTTCCTCGGCCACGTCTAAAGTACGCGTGGAAGTTTCGCGGCTACGAGGCGGCGGTGCAATACGGATGAATGTATCCAGCATTTCCTTTACCCCAAAATTGTTAATGGCACTGCCAAAAAATACGGGTGCCACATCACCACTTAAATAATTTTCACTATCCAATGTACCGTATACGCCTTCAACCAGTTCTACATCTTCACGGAGAATGGCCGCATCTTTCCCCCCTAATTTTTCATCCAGTATGGCTGCAGATAAGTCGGAAACAGAAATTGTATCCTCATCTGTAGCTTTAGTATTAGGGGTAAACAGGCGGAGACTCTTGTTATGCAGGTCGTAAACACCTTTAAAATCCTTCCCGCTGTTAATTGGCCAGGTCATTGGGTGCAGCGAGATGGAGAGTTCTTTTTCAATTTCTTCCAAAAGGTCGAAACGGTTTTTTCCGTCGCGGTCCATTTTATTGATAAAAACGATTACCGGAGTTTTGCGCATACGACATACTTGCATCAGGCGTCTCGTTTGCTCCTCAACCCCGTTTACGCTGTCCACTACCAGAATTACACTATCTACAGCAGTGAGGGTTCGGTAAGTATCTTCAGCAAAGTCCTTGTGACCAGGCGTATCCAGCAGGTTGATCAGTGAGCCGTCATATTCGAAACTCATTACAGAGGTAGCTACAGAAATTCCTCTCTGACGCTCAATCTCCATAAAGTCGGAGGTCGCATGCTTTTTAATTTTATTGCTTTTCACAGCTCCAGCCACCTGAATAGCCCCCCCAAACAGGAGGAATTTTTCTGTTAATGTAGTTTTACCGGCATCCGGGTGAGAAATGATGGCGAACGTTCTACGGCGTTGTATTTCGTTTTGATATTTCATAAAAGAAGCGGGCCTGGGAAATCTTAAGTGCTGAAAACCAGCCAACAGGCTTATCAATTTTGCGGTTGCAAAGGTAGGATACCTTATGTTAAAGAAGTTTGCAAATTGTCACTAATTTTGCGCCGCATTATGATGGAAATTTATAAAGAGTTTTCTTTTGACTCAGCGCATTTTCTAACGCAGGTACCAGAAGGGCACAAATGCAAAAATATGCATGGCCATACCTACCGTTTGCGGGTTTTTCTCAAAGGCCAACCTGACCCTGAATTAGGCTGGATCATGGATTTCAAGGAATTGAAGGATATTGTTAACAGTGTCATCGACAAATTGGATCATAAACTCATCAATGACATACCGGGCTTGGAAAATCCTACTGCAGAAAACATTACGCTTTGGATCTGGAAACAAATCAAACCTATGCTCCCCCTTTTGAACCGTATTGAGTTGTATGAAACACCTACAACAGGCGTGATTTACCATGGAGAATGACCGGAATGACGAATTGTTCACTTAATCTGTGCTAACTTGCGGCACATCATGATTTCACAAATATCTACTCCTGACAAGACCTCCTACTACTTACAGCTTGAGGAAAAATATGGAGCTCATAATTATCACCCACTGCCGGTTGTTCTTACAAAAGGGGAAGGTGTTTTTGTATGGGACGTGGATGGTAAACGGTATTTTGACTTTTTAAGTGGCTATTCTGCTGTAAATCAAGGACATTGCCACCCTAAAATTGTTGCCGCCCTTATAGAGCAGGCGCAGCGATTGACATTGACGAGCCGCGCGTTTTACAGCGATCTGCTGGGTGAGTATGAGCAATTTATCACTCAATACTTTGGTTACGACAAAGTATTGCCTATGAATACGGGAGTAGAAGCTGTGGAAACAGCCATCAAGATTTGCCGCCGATGGGGGTATACAGAAAAAGGTATTGCAGAAAACGAGGCCACTATCATTGTGTGTGAAAACAATTTTCATGGAAGAACCTCTACTGTGATTTCCTTTAGCACAGACCCTTCTTCTTATAGGAAATTTGGCCCCTATATGCCAGGTTTCAAGGTGATCCCATACAACGATTTGCCAGCATTGAAAGAAGCTGTGCAGGATAAAAATGTTGCAGGATTTCTTTTTGAACCTATCCAAGGCGAAGCCGGTGTTGTTGTTCCAGATGAAGGTTACTTACGAGCAGCAAAGCAGCTTTGTGAAGAGACTAATGTGTTATTTATTGCAGATGAGATACAAACAGGTCTTTGCCGTACCGGCAAAATGCTTGCCTGTGATCATGAGGATGTCCGTCCGGATATCCTGATTCTGGGCAAAGCATTAAGTGGAGGCGTATTGCCTGTAAGTGCTGTTTTGGCAGACGATCCGATCATTTTAACCATTAAACCTGGTGAGCATGGTTCTACATATGGTGGCAATCCTTTAGCCTGCAAGGTAGCCATGGCGTCTCTTCAGGTTTTAAAAGATGAAAGACTGGCAGAAAATTCGGCCACATTGGGAGACTACTTCAGAAATAAGGTGCAAGGTCTTAAATCGCCGCTCATTAAACTTGTACGTGGTAAAGGCCTGCTGAATGCTATTGTTGTAGCCCATCCCGACAAACAGGCTGCCTGGAAATTATGCCTGATCCTAAAAGAAAACGGGTTGCTGGCAAAACCAACACATGGAGATAAAATAAGGTTAGCACCTCCTCTTGTCATTTCAAGGGAACAAATTGATGAATGTGTAGAAATATTAGATAAAAGCTTGAAACAGTTAGTTGCTTAGGATTTTACATTTTCCTTTAAAGGTTATTGCGGTTCCTTGCCTTGTTTTGTCGCCAAGGGTGTTAATGTAAGAGCAATCAACATTACAATTGAAGCTATCAATAGTATAGTTAAAGCCGGCTGACGACTGGGGCATTCTCCCCCTTCGCATCTTGCCAATAAAATAAAATTTCGGAACGACCAGGCAAGATTTAATGTGGAGAAAAAAAGATTTGCACGCTTTGCCCAAATTCTTGGAATAAAGGAAAGAATCAAAAATATACCACTCAGTAACAAATTCATATAACCGGGCTTTCCATAATTAGTGCCTGAAGCATCAATGCCACTAATAATAATTGCCTTACTTTCAATAACCACCCAAGGAAAAAAACAGCTAACAATAGCAGCAATAGCAGCCAGAATACCGACCCATTTCATGAGGCGAAAGTACGAATTGGGAATTGTGTATAAGAAAATAGGAATGGGAAAACTTCAAAAGAAATTGAAAATTCCCATTCCTATTTCGCAATTCTTTGTACTTATTCTTACAATTTAAATCCTACTGTAAAATTCAGTACACGATGCTTGTTATTGTCATCTGCACTGCTATTGCTTCCGGAAGGCAGTTTAGCCAAGCCATATCCATAACCTACACCTAACACGATTGTTTTTCCTTCGATACCGGCAGTTCCATTCAGACCATAATCAAAGCGTTTCAATCTATCAAAGCCTGCACCTTCTTCTTGGTTTGTAGTAGTGGGATCGTCGTTAGAATATTCAATGCTTTTCTCACCATTAATATTGAATCCTGCCAATTTTCCTTCTAGCTTGGTTTTACCGGCAATACCAATTCCCAGGTAAGGACCTGCACCTGCAAAAAAATGAGTTGTCTTACCTAAAGGTGCTTTAAAAACAAAGTTTGCAGGAATTTCAATGTAGTAAGGATTAAAGGTTTCTTTGCTATAAGTCATTGAAGACGGATCACCTGTTTGTGTTTTAGATCCCTTGCCGGTAAATAGAATTCCTGGTTGAAAAGAGATAAATGATGCTAAAGGAATATCACCAACAATACCGGCATTAAAGCTTGTAAGCATGTTTGCATCATCTACTCGCCCATCATCTGTAACAGAAACATTGGCCATGTTCAGGCCGACACGTAATTGCGCAGAAGGTTCCAAAGCAGTAGATTCCTGGGCATACATAGTTGTGCTGATAGTTAAGGTTGCTGCAGCAACAAAAAAACTGGTTTTTAATTTCATAATTCACTAGTTTGTTTTCGTTTCGCCAATATTGACAAGTTTTTTGCCAAAACGTTTAATAACAGACAACTTTTTACTCTGCAGTTTTTATCAACAGTTAGGACAATTTCAATATTTATGAACACGAGAAAAATAACTCCTTGTCTGCCAAGTCATATTATTTTATTTTTTTTAATCATACAATAAAATAAAAACTTATTGACATTAAGAAGTACCCAAATTGGTGAAATGAATGCCATTTTAAAAGAAAAGCACCTGACAAATACGCAGTTTTATGACACTTTCAACCAGATTATGTGAATTGAGATTTCAGGAATGCTGGAATGTTATAAAAGCAAAAGCGTTTGTGATTTGGCAAACGCTTTTGCTTTTATAAAAAGAGAAGAGGACTGTTTTGGAATACTACAAACTGTAGTATTCCAATAATACATTATTAATATTCGATTGCACAATTAATCTGCCCTGCGACCACTGCCACGCGTTAAAGCAACAAGTAACAGTATAAATATTGCAGCACCTACCACCCAAACCCATGGAGCTGCATACCATGCACCGCCTTCATCAGTATTAATGTTTACATCAACTTCTTTAGGTGTTTCTTGTGCAAATGTAATGACGCTGTATAGTGCTATCATTATTGCTAAATAAACCTTTTTCATAAAATCATTTTATTTAATTATCAAAAAAATGTGCCAAGCAATACCATGTAAAACCGTACAGTTCAATAGAACAAAGTTGCATAACCGAATATATCTATACTTTTATGTCAAATCTTATGTATTTACGTTCAAAGTTTTATCATAAACCGGAATCATAAATCTTCGCAACAATGGCAATACATCTTTTTGTTGCAACAATTTATACTGAGCATTTGTATTGCCACTACCTACTTTAATTGTATATGCCTTATCTTTCATAACCCTAAACATATCCTCATCAGTTGCGTCATCACCAATACATAATATAAAGTCTGGATTCAATCGCCCAATTATATTTAATGCAGTAGAACCTTTGTCTACACCAATCATACGCACTTCAATTACTTTGTTACCGTCTACAACTTGTAAAGGAGTATTCGTTATTAACTGCTGCAGATTGTTGTAGAGTTCCCTGGAACGTATAAAACCAAGATCAGGGTTAGTATTCCTATAATGCCATGCAATTGTATTCTTTTTTTCTTCAATAAAGGAGCCAGCACAACGTGTGACAAACAATTGCAAAAGTGGTCGAATTTCTTCTTTCCATCCTGAAGAAGATGAAGCTTGCATTTGCCAATCTTCATTTTTGAAACGCTGGCAGGCTCCATGTTCTGATACAAGATTTAAAGGAAGATGCCCAAACCATTTTTCGAGCGTTTCTGTATCGCGCCCACTGATCACAACAATCTCATTATGGTTATCTTTTGAAAGATGCTCCAATATATTTAACAGCTCTGAACCGGGAACTGCAAGTGTTGGTAATTTTTGATAGGGTGTTAATGTTCCATCATAATCCAATAAAATACAGCGTTTCGCTGCGTTGGAAAATTCATCCACTATTTTATCAATTGTGGCAAAATCCAGCACATCAACTTTTAGCTTTTCCTGCTCCCCTTTTACATAGACCAATTGATCTAAAAACTCATTGATCCATTTCATCACATCATATTCCGCCAAACGTTTCTGCATATATGATAGTCTATATCGCTGTTCTTGTAAAGGCATTGTTAATGCAATGTTTATTGCATTGGCAACCTCTTCCGAATCTGTAGGATTAACCAGAATAGCCTCGTTTAATTCTGAGGCGGCTCCGGTAAGTTCACTTAGAATTAATACACCTTTATCCATACAACAGGCAACGTACTCCTTTGCCACCAGGTTCATACCATCGCGCAAAGGAGTGATCAGCGCCACATCTGCTGTCTGGTACAAAGCACAAAGCTCTTCAAAGGAAAGATAATTGAACCGGTAAATCAGAGGTTGCCAGTCTAAAGTTGATAAGCGCCCATTAATAGTACTTACCTGCTCTTCGATCATCCTTTTACGTTCAATGTAAGCAGGTATCATATTACGGGAAGGAACAACATTCAGAATAAACACAACCTTTTCGCGCCATTCGGGAAAACGCTCCAAAAACTCTTCAAAACTTTTTAACCGGTAATCCAAACCCTTTGTATAATCTAACCTGTCAACTGAAAAAATTATTTTCATATCAGAAAATTTTTCTTTCAGTTTATTACAAATAATTAAAACAGCTTCATCTGAAATGGCATTACGGAACTTTTGATAATCAATGCCGATTGGAAACAGGTCAACCTTAATAAAACGATCTTTAAAATAGATTGAGTTGTACTGTGTATCAACTCTCAGAACCATTTTTACAGATTGAATAAAATGCTGCACATAATCATGAGTATGAAAACCAATGAGGTCTGCTCCTAATAAACCCTGTAGTATGTACTGTCTCCATTCTGAAGGAAGTAGCCTGAAAAGTTCATATGATGGAAATGGAATATGCAAAAAGAAACCAATACTGGCTTCTGGCCGGTATTGCCTGAACAATTCAGGGAGTGCCATGAGTTGATAATCGTGCACCCAAATAATGTCACCAGGCTGATAAATTTGATTTAAAGTTTCAGAAAATATCTGGTTAACTTTTTTATAAGCCTCAAAATATTCTTTTTTGTATTCTACTAAAGATGGGAAATAGTGGAATAGAGGCCACAATGTAGAGTTGGAAAAACCATTATAATAATCATCATAAGTTTCCTTGTCAATAAAAACAGGTTCAATACTGAATTCAGATACCAAAATACCCATTTCATTTGCCATTCTCCAATCTTCTTCACTTGCATCTACACTTCCCATCCAAATTTGCTCAGAAAAACGCCCGGAATAAGCTTCTGTTCTTTCCAGAAAACTCTTTATAGCAGAGACTAAACCGCCTGAACTTTGCCGGACAACAATATCATCTCCGGATCTGTCAATTGTATAAGGTAAACGGTTAGAAATTATCAGCAAACGGCTCATAAACTTGGACTTCAGAATAAACTAATAAAGGAATGTACCCAAAAATTAGACCAGCTGAGCAAGGAATGAACCTATCTTTGCGGCATGGAAAAATTTCTAAAAGATCTTTTCGCCAATCAATCATATGATGAGAATAATTTCTTTCTCATAGCAGGACCTTGTGTAGTGGAAAGTGAAGAATTAGTGCTTGAAGTGGCTGAGAAAGTTTATGCATTATGCCAAAAGCATGGTATACCTCTGGTATTTAAATCTTCCTATAAAAAAGCCAATCGCACCAGTGCCAGCTCTTTTACTGGTCTTGGCGATGAGATTGGATTAGGCATCATTCAAAAAGCTGCCAAACAATTTGGCTTGCCTACCACAACAGATATCCATTCAGAAAGGGAAGCAGAACTGGCTGCACAGTTTGTAGACATTTTGCAAATCCCAGCATTTTTGTGCCGCCAGACCGAATTATTAGTAGCAGCAGGAAAGACCGGGCGTATAGTTAATGTCAAAAAGGGACAATTTGTAAGCGGCGAAGCCATGAAATTTGCTGTTGAAAAGATCAATAATACAGGTAATAATAAAGTTATTCTGACTGAAAGAGGCACTACATTTGGATATCAAGACCTGGTTGTAGATTACAGGAATATTCCATTAATGCAGGCTTCAGGTGTGCCAGTGGTAATGGATTGTACCCATAGCCTGCAACAGCCTAATCAGACAAGTGGAATTACCGGCGGAAACCCTCAGTTAATTGGGACAATAGCAAAAGCTGCAATTGCAGCCGGCGCGGATGGCTTGTTTATAGAAACGCATCCAGACCCCTCTGTGGCACTAAGTGATGGCGCCAACATGCTTCGCCTGGACTTGCTGGAGAATCTATTGATCCAACTGGTTAAAATACGCAAAGCAATAATGGCTTGATAGCTTATAAGAAGGTGAAATAATAAAAATGGAATGAAAGAATTTGAGTAAATTTATAACAGCTCTTTTTTTCTTACCTAAATCCCTGCTATATGAACCTTCTACAACGTATTGAGCACTGGGGCGACACTCACCATTCCAAATGGCTGGACATCTTACGTATAGCTCTGGGTATATTTTTAATATACAAAGGAGTTGACTTTCTGAACAATATGAGCGCAATGATGAACCTGATGACAGAGAATGTACCTTTCGGCTCTTTAATGCTGCTCATATTAGGTCACTACATAGTTTTTGCTCACATTGTTGGTGGCTTTTTAATGGCAATGGGAGTACTTACCCGCTTTGCCTGTCTTATACAAATTCCAATACTACTTGGCGCTATTATCTTCATCAATACATCCGGTGATGTAATGAAGCCATATTCAGAATTATTTCTATCAATTTTGATATTATTGCTTCTTATATTTTTCTTAATTGTCGGCAATGGCCCCTGGTCGGTTCGTTTGGCTGAAGATCAGGAAGTAAGAAGATAATGGGTACATTTGTTCATGCGCCGCTTACTCGAGGTAATTTCCAGCAGCTTTAAAATGGCTTTACAGGAGCTTTGGAAAAACAAGCTCCGTACATTTCTTTCACTTTTCGGAATAACCATTGGCATCTTTTGTATTATTGGTGTACTAGCAACAGTAAACAGCCTGGAGCATAATATTCAGCGTGAAATCAAATCGCTTGGCACAAATACAATTTACCTTGACAAATGGGAGTATTCTGCCGGAGGTCCTGAATACCCCTGGTGGAAGTATGTAAACCGGCCAGTTCCTAAATACAGGGAGATGGAAATGATCGGAAAGCGCACTCCTACAGCCGACCATGTAGCTTTTGTCATCAACAGAATGGATAATGTGGAAGCAGGTAATAGCCAATTAAGTAGTGTAATCCTTTATGGAATATCCAGAGATTTTCCGAATATCCAGCCTGTTGAAATTGCCTATGGCCGCTTTATGACAGATGCCGAATTTGACCAAGGCAGTAATGTTGTTGTTATAGGGAACCTAATTGCAGAGAAATTGTTTGGTGAAGCAGAGCGGGCTTTAAACAAACAAATCAATGCCCGGGGAAAGCAAAACCGTATAGTTGGCATAATAAAAAAACAAGGGTCACAAATGCTGGGAGGATGGCGGTTTGACCAGGCCGTACTCTTTAATTATAAGTATGCCAGAACCATTATGGATGAATTACATTCTGATCCACTGATCATCATAAAAGGCCGAGAACATATTAATAGCAAAATATTAAAGGATGAACTCACAGGCTCAATGAGAGCAATCAGAAAGTTAAGCCCTACCCAGGAGGATAACTTCAGTTTAAACGACGTTAATGACTTTAGCGACGCTATGAGCCAGGCGTTTGTTAGCATCAATATTGGCGGGTGGGCTATTGCAGCCTTGTCTTTGATCGTTGGCATGTTTGGCGTTGCTAATATTATGTTTGTTACTGTAAAAGAACGTACCAATCAGATCGGATTGAAGAAAGCAATTGGCGCTAAGAAAAAAATTATTTTAACCGAATTTCTGCTGGAGTCAGCATTTCTTTGCATTATTGGAGGTCTTGTGGGGCTTTTGCTTGTATTTATCATGACCAAGGTTGTTACCCATACATTCGATTTTCCTATATTTATTTCTACAGCCAATATGGTGCTAGCTGTAGGCATTTGTATAATTGTAGGCGTGCTAGCTGGTATTATTCCTGCATCCCAAGCTGCTAAAATGAATCCTGTTGTGGCTATTCGAAGTTAACAGCCGAGAAATACGCATTTTTGCAATTAATTATCGTTTTATAAACATTGCAGGCATAAAAGAATGTACGATCAAAATCACATTACCATATTAGCTATTGAATCATCTTGTGATGAAACATCAGCCTCTGTTTGTGTGGATGGAAAAATACTTTCCAACTTTATAGCCAATCAAAAGGTTCATGAAAAATATGGCGGCGTTGTCCCTGAGCTTGCCAGCCGTGCTCACATGCAAAACATAGTGCCGGTTGTGGATGTAGCCCTGCAACAGGCACAAGTACAACTTTCTCAAATTGATGCCATAGCTTTTACCTATGCTCCGGGACTTATAGGCTCATTGCTTGTGGGTAGCCAGTTTGCAAAATCTTTAGCGCTGGCATTGCAAAAGCCGTTAATTGCTGTACATCACATGCAGGCACATGTGCTGGCCAACCTGATTGAGGAGCACAAACCTGAATTCCCTTTCCTTTGTCTTACAGTTAGTGGTGGCCATACACAAATTGTACAGGTCAATAGTCCATATGATATGCATGTAATTGGGGAAACTTTGGACGATGCTGCAGGTGAAGCCTTTGACAAATCGGCAAAACTATTGGGATTACCCTACCCAGGAGGCCCTTTGATTGATAAATACGCGCAACAGGGTAATGGAAACCGGTTCTCCTTTCCAGAGCCTCAAATAGAGGATCTGAATTTTAGTTTTAGCGGATTAAAAACGTCTATACTCTATTTTATACAGCAAAACACTAAAAACAATCCTGATTTCATTCAGGAAAATTTAGCAGATATATGTGCTTCAATTCAGCAGCGTATCATTAGTATTCTATTAAATAAACTGAAAAAAGCAGCTTTACAAACTGGATGTACACATCTGTGCATTGCCGGTGGTGTATCTGCTAATAGCGGATTGCGAAAGGCTTTCCAAGAAATGGGTGACAAATACAATTGGCAGACCTTCATACCTTCCTTTCAATATTGTACCGATAATGCAGGTATGATAGCCATTACCGGATATTATAAGTATTTAGCAGGCGAATTCTCACCTTTCACGTTAAGTGCAAGTGCAAGAGCAGAATGGAGGTAATAGTAGTTTATGCCCAACCCTTTTTTTCGTTTTAAACAGTTCACAGTTTTTCATGACCGAACGGCTATGAAGGTTACCACCGATGCATGCTTATTCGGAGCCTGGAGTGCGGAAATGATAAGTAAAAGACAATTCCTAAAAAACAACGCGTTAGAAATAGGTGCTGGAACAGGATTGCTTTCGTTAATGGTAGCACAGAAGAATCATATTACAATAGACGCAGTGGAAATAGATGCCTCTGCATCGCAACAAGCAGCAGAAAATATTGCAGCCTCTCCTTGGAAAGAAAGAATATCCATCCATCATGCCGATATTCTTCATTTTGACAATCATAAAAAATACGACTACATTTTCAGCAATCCTCCTTTTTATGAAAATGAAATTGAATCATCAGATGATAAAAAAAATCTGGCACATCACGGTCATGGACTAAAGCTGGATGTACTTTTCGAAATCATCTCTAAATTTCTTAAGCAGGACGGCAACTTTTTTCTATTGCTACCTTACAAGAGAATTGTTGAAATTGAGCAACTTCTTAAAAAGCAACAATTTTTCTTAATTAATAAAACACATGTTCGTCAATCGGTATTACACCAGCCTTTCCGCCTCATGCTAATAGGTACAAGGAAAAAAACAGAGTTTCCAGTGAATGAAACCAGTATTTCAATCTGGGATGAGTCCAGGCAGTACACACCAGAATTTATTGGACTATTAAAAGAGTATTATTTGTATTTATAGTCTAAGGTTTGTAATAAAACCTTAGACTATAA